>NZ_JAGXGF010000167.1 GCF_024636815.1 Marivirga sp. | reverse complement strand
TCCCTGAAGTTACACTATTTAAGAATGATACTTTATGGGTAGGGACTACAGAAGGGCTTTTTTATTTAAATGAAGTAAAAGATTATGAGACTCTTCAGAAAAAGCTTTTCCAAAAAGTAAGAATTTCCTCTCCAGAGAAGTCTTCAGCAGAAAATGAAGAGTCAAATAATTTTTTAGAGGGGCTTTTCAACTCTGGAAGTAATAAATCTGAAGAGGACTTCATAGATAATGAATTGAAAAAATATAGAGAAATTTATCGAAATGAAGGAATTAGATTTTTAGCATTAAAGAGAAAGCTAGATGAAAAAGAACAACAAATTCGAGACTCCATTCAATATGCTAATAGCAAGAAAACAAATTCTCAAAAGAATAAGTCAAGTTCAACTCCAAAATACCGCACAGTCGTAAAAACCATTGATATTAGTAGACTAAAATCGATCGATTTTGAATATCAAAAAATAAAGGGCATTGATGGCCATGTAGAATCTTTAACCAACACAGATGAAGGATTAATCGCGAGAAGCAATACCGGAATTTTCATACTAAATTCAGAGAGCGTTACTAAAATTTCTAATCTCAAAATGGTGAAAAAAGTTTTATATCGCAAAACGGATAAACTTTTATGGCTTACAAATGAGCAAGGATTATTTAGCTTAGATTTATCATCCAATAATTATATTCTAAAAAAGCATTCTGATAACACCTTTAATGACCTCATATTTATAAACAATCAATTAATTGCTGTAGGTTATAATACTATTGAAATCTTTAGCTTACAGGACAATTCATTAAAAACAATACAGAAATTAAATATTGTAAATAACTTCTCAGAAGAGCTGAACATCTTTATGGAGGATGGTAAAATTAAACTTTTACGTTCAGATGCCATTCTAGAGCTAGACTCCAGTTCTTCAAAATTAAAAATAGATTCAGTATTTAACCCCCCGTTAAAATATTTCTTAAAAGATCAAAATGAACAGATATGGATTTTATCTTCACAAGATGAATGGAGCATTATAAATGGAGAGTTATCAAGTCAAGCTAAAAAATGGCTACATATTGTACCTCCTGTAAAAGGTATAAACATGATAAATGATTCCACCATATTTTTTTCCACTAATGAACGGATTATACGATGGAAGTATAGCTCTTCAGAAGATTATCCAATGCCTAAAACTTTTATTGATGGTGTGATGGTAGAAAACAAATGGGTAAAGAATAAGGGATTTATAAAACTTCACCATGGACAAAATAATTTAAAAGTAATTTTAAGTACACCAGAATATTTATTTAAAGAAGATATTGAATATCAGTATTATGTAAAAGGATTGATGGATGAATGGTCTACATGGTCTAAAAATAGAGAATTAGATTTTCCTTATATTCCAACTGGTGATTATAAACTGCAAATAAACGCCAGAACAATTCTCAATAATGAGGTAAGTAATTTTGATTTTAATTTTGAGGTTATGCCTCCATATTGGCAAACCTGGTGGTTTTATATTTTAGAAATAGCTTTTTTCAGTATACTAATATTAATATCAATTAAATTAAACACGACTAGTCAGAGCTCATATCTGACTAAAACCTTTACTTTCCTGACTTTAATTTTATTCTTAGAGTTTTTAGCGACAGTCCTAGAAAATAATTTAGAAGGATATGTTGACGAATCACCAGTTTATACCTTTATTATTAATGTGATTTTAGCTTTATCAATCTCACCTATTGAAAAAGGAATTTCTAAATTGTTAATTGTTTTCAACTCATCCCGCAGCAAGAAATTGATCTCTAAAATGAGAAAAAACCAACTAAAGAAGAAAAATGAGTAGAGTAAAAATTGAAGAACCCGATAAATATTTATTTACCGCAAAAATAACCACTAGAATAACTGATCTGAATTATGGTGGTCATGTTGGTAATGACCGTATTTTTGCTTTTATGCACGATGCCAGGGTTCAATTTATCAAATCATTGGGATACAAAGATGAAATGAATTTTGACGGATTAGGTAATATTCAAACAGATGCTGCCATAAGCTATAAGGCAGAAGTTTTTGCTTATGAAGAATTAGAAATTGAAGTCGGAGTGATGGATTTAAATAAATACGGTTGCGATTTTGTTTACAGATTTACAAAGTCAGATGGAAAAATGGCGGCAATTGGAAAAACAGGAATCATTTTCTTTGATTATGAAAAAAGAAAAATTGCTAATATGCCGGAATCATTTCTTAAGAAAATAGAGTAGTCAGGTATTTTTACCTGACTACATTTACTCCACCCCTTTGTTCATAAGTTCTACCCCCTTCTTCTGTACTTCTGAAGTTGATTATATAGGCATATAAACCTTGTGGTACCTGCACACCATTTAAATCTGTGGCATCCCATTCAAAGTTTTTATCATTTGATTGAAAAACAATAGTCCCCCACCTATTGAAAATAATAATTTGAAATTCTCCTACATATTCATTAGCAAAAACTCTGAATGCTCTGTTTTGAGCTATTGAACTTGCTGGTCTAACCGCATTTGGAGCAAATACCTTAGGTGCACAATCTTCCAAAACTGTAGCCGTAACATTGTATTCACATCCGGCAGCGGTTAATATTACGTTATATTCGCCTGGTTCATTCGCCACTATAGTTCTGCTATTAGAAGTGCTCCCATTAGGGAGAGTCCATGTATAACTTCCAAAAGAACCGGGATCTAAAGTAACGGTTCTTTCCGTTTCCAATCCGGTAGGACAAATGAAATAAGTACTTTGAATATTGGGTTCAAATATTTCTTGTACAGTTAAATTTCTATTGATGATAATAGGGTCACAGCCTCCGGGACCATTATCATTTACTGTAAATGTATAAGTTCCTGATTCTGTAATATTCCATTCTAAGGAGCTTTGAGAATTATCCACAGTAGGAATATTTACCCCTTGAGCATTTACTAAGGAAACATTATAACTTCCACTTGCTCCACTAACAAATCCTCTTAGTAAAACTGTACCATCCTCGCAATTTACTTCTGATTCTAAACTAGCTTCTAGTGGTGTGAAAACCTCCTCAACATTAATGGACATTGAATCTGCACAAGTAATATTACCTCTTGGACTAGCCGTAACGGTAAAGGTTCCCGTTTGATTAACTATGATACTTTGACTCTGAGCACCATTACTCCAATTAAATGTAAAGTCATTAGGATCTTGACCATCCATAATTACAGTAAGTTCTTGTCCTCCTTCGCAATTAACAATATTTTCAATATCTAAAATCTCTGCCTGTGGGCTTAACTCAACATTGATCATAGCGGTAGATGGACATAATGCTCCTTCGGTAGCGGTTACCTCATAAAGACCAGCAGATACATTTGAGGAATCAACTGGATCAGGTGAGATAGTAAAAATTGCATTTGAATTTAAACTTTCCAAATAAGCATATAGATCATATCCCGAACCACATCCAAATACATTATCATCGGGATTAAAACTAACTGAATCAGGTAAAACGATATTGAAATCAGATACGCCTAAGCAGCCTGCTCCACTTTGATCAAGCACTTCAATGCTATATGTGCCTTCACTTAATCCGCTAACAGTAAAAGTAGTCGTAGTTGAAGTACCGTTCTGCTCAACATTTCCATCTTGATTAATTATTTCCCAAACATAATCTGGATTTAAAGTACCAGTATTGGCAGTAAGTTCAACATCAATAGCCTGATTATTTGGCTCACAATCCGAAGTTTGATTTACAACTACATTAAAATCCGTATTGGTAAGCGCAACAGTTTCGGTTGTGGTACAGTTAGTTAAGTTGTCAATAACAGTAATATTATAAGTACCAGCAGCAAGATTGGTAGCATTTGTCTCATTATCTGGAACTGCTGTTGGTCCTGACCAAGTTATACTCAAATCATTTGAACCTCCATTTACACTAATTTGTATTTCTCCGTCACTATTCCCACAACTTGCATTAACCGTATTACCAACCGTGATGATTGGATTTTCATTTATGACCACTTCAATTTCATCCTCTGCAAAGCAATTAGGATCTAAAGGATCCGGAATTTCAACTCTAACCAAATAAGTACCCGGAACACTTGTATCAACATCATAATTTTGACCAGATTCAGACTGTTGAATATTATTCAGGAACCAACGATAAGAAAATGCGTTTGCACCTGCATCTAATCTTAGACTTTCATCTTGACATAAAATTCTATCGCCACCTAAATCTGCTTCATAAGGAGGCCCTACAAAAATTTCAGCGGTTGAGATACAGCCATTAACACTGGTAATGGTCACTGTATAGTTTCCTGTTTCCGTAACTTCAATTGTTTGAGTAGTTTCGCCTGTACTCCATAAATAAGTATGTCCCGCCTCATCTACTATATCTTCACCTAATGTTAAAGTGCTTCCGCAAAATGTTCTGGGACTGACTACATTACTCACATCAGGACTAGCAAACAATTCAAAATTCTCAACCAAAAGTTCATCATAGCCGCATTCATTCGTTATTCTTAATGATGCTTCATAAGCTCCCGGATCTAAGTCAATATCCAAAGTATCATTTTGATTATTTGATGTGTAAACACTGCTGCTGCTTCCTACCGGTGTAATAGTCCAGCTGAATTGATCAAAACTAGTTTTACCTACACCTTGTAAAATAATTGGATCAGAAGTACAGCCAGCTATAACATTAATAGATGGCTCTTGATCTGGAGTCGAAAGGTTTTGCACAAAGTTAGGGAGTCCTAATCGACTTGTTCTTCCTGCCAAATTAAATGGTTGTAAGCTAGCAGCTAAATTATCGCCATTTTGAGGCAAAAATCTTTGATCAGGTGATCCAATAGTATAAACATCAGGACTATTATTGGCTGCTATATAAATCTGGCCATTCGGCCCAGTTTGTAAGGCTCCTGCCTCAAAATTAAGATCTGCAACAGTTACACTGTCTGGGTTTTCAATCTCTTCAATAGTATAATCATCATTTACTGGAATTTGGAGCAATAATGAGTTTTGTCCATTACTGATGGTAGCATAAAGTAAATTACTGCTAGGTGAAAACTCAATTCCATAAACTGTACCTCCAAAATTCACATCGAGTAAAGCGTCCTCCCAGTTATCCAAACTGTCTCTTCTTAAGAAATCAATAAAAGCACCACCAGAATTATAAGCCTGAGCAACTTTATCGCCCCCAGAAGCATATTTTAAATATCCATTTGCAGAGGAATTAGAAAAATAATTACTCCCTTCTGATATATATTCAGCTGCATTAATTCCTTGAGCATTAACTGGATAAGATCTATAGCTATTACTTCCTAGCTCATGAGTTAAAACGTTAGTATTTTGAACACCTTGAGCAGCCACCTTTTCAGTACTTCTACTATAAATTTTTCGGCCTTTTAAAACTACATCTCCCAAACCTTCATTTAATTTCATGTCCACTAATGCATAGGAAAATACATTAGTGCCTGAGCTCGCATCTTCATTGAGAAATAAGTAAAAAAGAGAAGGGTCAGAACCGTGAGCAACTGCTATTACTCCTTGGGATGCATCAGGATCACCACCTAATTCAGTTCCGTTCGCCATTACATTATGATCAGAATCCCAAATTACATCTCCATTGGTATAAAAAAGTAAATCACCATTATCATCAGAAACTGTAGTACATCCCTCGGCAGCTTCAATATTTCCATCTGTGACGGCTATAGGCCCAGCATCTCCATTAAAATCTATACCTGCGCCATCTCCAAAATACCAAAAATTAGATAATTGCTTCTGTTCCTCAAATAAGGTAAGTTCAAAACTGGCTGTAACGGTACAATTCCCTACTGTAACGGCTGCAGTATAAACCCCTGATTGTAGGAAAGTAGCAGTACCATCTCCATTATCAGTAAATTTCTCTGGGTCAGGGTTAATCCAAACAACCTCATCGGGATTGGAACCATCAGAAAGCGTTGGTCCATAATTTTCTAGTGGAAGCTGGCAAACTGTGGTGTCTTGCAACTGCACTTCAGAATCAAACTGATTAACGGTAACAGCCGCAGAATCAATAAAGAAATTTCCGCCAGCATTTATAGTTAATACAACATTAAATTGTCCTGCCTCTTCATAAATAACATTAGGACTTATAGCATCTGATGTTTGCCCATTTCCAAAATTCCACGAAAGAGAGGTAACATCATCCAAATCGCTATAATCAGCAAAAAATGAGACTGGATTATTTTGACAAATCGTTTGATTGAGTGCTGAAGCATACCAATCGAATCTCACATCACCATCAATTAAGGCGGGTGGTGCGATATTTGGTAAGTTTCGGGCTTGTCCAAAGGAGTTACCATTGAATAAATTCCATTCAACTGTCAAAGAATCTGGAATTGAATCTGCTGCCAAAACCCTGCTTAAAAACTCCTCTGCTCCATTATTATATAAAAAATATAAATTGCCATCCGGTCCATTTTTGAGGGCATCTACATTTGAAACTGTTCTATTTAAAATATTCTCAGAACTTGCACTATCCAAATTCACCTGAATAAGACGTCCTTCTCCAGTATTATTATTGTTTCTACTATAATACAAGTTTCTTCCACCAACTGACCACTCAACATCTGTAATGATTTGATTTACAGCCCCAGTATTTGCTAAGATATTTTCGTTTTGAAATACAGGATTTGCTATATCTGATAAATCTAAATCCAAGAGAATCAGGTTTTTCGGACTCCCACCGACATTTGCAGAAGACAGGGCCAATTGTATGGTATCGCTTTCTTGAGATCTGACTGAAACATTATTCAAGCTATAATCAATAGAGAAAACATGGTCTGCCACGCCTTGAAGTGTTCCATCATTTAGGACTTGTGCCATTTCCAAACTGTTGCCCGATTGAAATAACATAAAATAACTATCTCCTACTTTATAAGAATTAACAAATTCGCTCAAATTGGAAAAGCCTGTGTTTTGAGCAGAAGAGGTAACTTCTCCAAATTCACCTAATGCCATATCAACACTTAAAATCTGTAAGTTACCCGTTGCATTTATAATATAAACGTAAAAGATATTATCATTCGGATTATTTGAAGGGGCAATTGCCACCGGGTGTCTTAAAGAATTATCCCCACCAATTGCATTTCCACCGGGAAGCACATTATGGTTTTTACCATAAATAACAGCTCCATCGGTATAAAATAATAATTGCCCATCCACTGAATTGGCCGCAACAGCAGATCCTTGATTTCCAAAGGGCGTGGCTTGGTTTTCAATTAGTAACGCTTGTCTGTCATCATTTCTATCGAATTGAATGGCATCATTATTATTTCCAAAAAACCAGAAGGATTCGGAAAAGTCCTGTGAAACAGCTGCTTGAGCAGTAAACAACAAGGAAATCAATACAAATTTTAATATTTTATTATTCATACAATTTGAGAATTGTCAGCTTCAATCTTTTAACGCAAAATAAGCAAGATAAATTTTCTTTCTAGAGAAATATATGATTTATCAAAAATTAACGTTTATTACATTAAATCGAAATTTAAAAATAAAAAGATAAACAAAGGAGCAATTTACTGTTTTTCAATTTTTTAATAGAAAATAATAAAATTTTTATTCTTATTATATCTCTTTATTACTTATTTCCTATCTTTCGGTAAATTTTGAAATTAAATTTGTGTTGTGCAGGATAATTTAAAAAGAAAAAGTTTATTCGTTCTATTGCTAATTGGAGTCTTTTTTATGGCTTCTAATGAAATTAAGGCACAAGACCCTCAATTTTCTCAATTCTATGCGGCCCCATTATATTTAAATCCAGCTTTTGCAGGAAACACACAGATGAGCCGTGCAGGAATTAATTATAGGAACCAGTGGCCTAGTATTAATGCGAATTTTGTAACCTATTCGGCTTACTTCGATCATTATTTTGATAGATTAAAAAGTGGAGTGGGTTTAATAATTTCTCGAGATGAGGAAGGAATTGCAGGTTTAAGATCTACATCAGTAGGTGCGCAATATGCCTATCAATTAAGATTAAGTGATAATTTAACTTTTAGACCAGGCGTTCAAGTAGGTGTTTACAACCGAAATTTAAATTTTAGCCAATTAACGTTTGGTGATCAGTGGGATCCTGACACCCAAACCTTCCAAAATCCAACAGGCGAAGCAGCTGCAGGGCCAAGTGTAACTTTCTTAGACCTTTCATTCGGAGGTGTTCTTTATTCAGAAAATTTCTGGTTTGGCTATTCAGTATTCCACCTCAATCAACCCAATCAATCAATCTTAGGTGAAGATAGCAGATTACCCATGAAGCATTCATTTCATGCTGGTTATAAAATCCCTTTGAATACGGGTTACAGAAAAGGCTATACGAAAAGAGGAGACGAGAGGAGCATTACCCCAACCGCCCAATATAAAATGCAGGGAGGATTTCAACAATTAGACTTAGGACTTTATAGTACTTTAGAGCCGATGGTTGTTGGGCTTTGGTACAGAGGAATACCTTTTCAAACGCCCAATGGATTTTCGGCATCTGAATCTTTAGTCTTTTTGGTAGGGTATTCTTATGAAAAACTAGCAGTTGGATATAGTTTTGACTATACCTTATCTGATCTGGGAATAAGAAGTGGTGGTGCTCACGAAATTTCAATTACATATATTCTTTCACTTACTGATCCAAGAAGACCACCAGCAGATAAATTAGTAATCCCTTGCCCTAAATTTTAGTATAATTTATGATTTTTAATTCCGATCAATTTTTTACGATCATTATACTGGTGGTAGTTTTAGACTATGCCCTAAATACTGTCATTGATTTATTAAATTTTAAAAAAGCCAATTCAAAATTACCAGATGACTTAAAAGATATTTTTGATGAAGAAAAATATCTTAAGGCGGTTCAATATCAGCGAGTAAATACAAAATTTGGTTTATGGAGTGGCTTGGCTAGTTTAGTTATCATGCTCTTGGTATTAATCTTCGGCATCCTGGGTGATTTAGATTCCTACGTAAGGCAACATTTCGATTCTGTAGTAAGTCAAACCTTAGCCTTCTTTGGCATCATTTACATATTAAATGACATTTGGAATATTCCGTGGCAGTGGTACTCTACATTTAAAATTGAAGAGAAATTCGGATTCAATAAAATGACCCCTGCCCTATTTTGGAAAGATAAATTAAAAGGATATTTATTGACCGTAATCGTAGGTGGGATTTTATTAAGTGTATTAGTATTTCTTATCACATGGATTGGACAGGATTTCTGGTGGATATTTTGGTTAGTCATCACCCTATTCATGATTGGAGCAAATTTCTTCTACACTAGCTGGATACTGCCATTATTTAATAAATTAGTGCCTTTAGAAGAAGGTTCTTTAAGAGAGAAAATTATGGGCTATGGCAAATCTGTAAATTTCCCAATTGATAATATCTACATAATGGACGGCTCCAAAAGGTCATCCAAAGCCAATGCATTTTTCTCAGGTTTTGGTAAAAGAAAGAAAATAGTATTGTTCGATACTTTATTAGAAAAGCAAACTGAAGAAGAATTAGTAGCTATTTTAGCACATGAAGTAGGACATTACAAAAAGAAGCATACGATTTCAGGACTCATAAGCGGTACCTTACAAACTGGAGCTATGTTATTCATCATGTCTTTTATGATTTTTAACCCTGCATTAAGCCAAGCCTTAGGTGCTGAGCAACTTAGTTTCCCAGTTAATTTCATAGCTTTTGGAATCATATATACTCCTATTAGTCTTATATTATCATTGTTTTCAAATTTCATTAGTCGAAAACATGAGTTTCAAGCTGATGAATTTGCTACAATTACTTACAATGGGGAAGCATTGCAAAATGCCCTTAAGAAGCTCTCAGTGGATAGTTTGAGTAATTTAAAGCCTCATAAATGGTATGTATTCTTTCATTACTCACATCCTCCACTATTGCAAAGACTAAAAGCTATTGATAAGCACAAATAAAGATTGTATTAATTTTAAAGAAAAAATTTATCTTTATGTCTCGATAATACTAATATCACTTTAAATGGTTATATTTCTCATCATAAACCTGAGAAATTCTAATCCGTTGAAGAAAAGTATTGCTTGAGCTAATTATCAGCTGAAAATAATTTTAAAGTATATTATCATGAAAAAATCACTTATAGTATTATTCTGCATAAGCATTTCTACAATGGTTTTTGCCCAACAGAATAAAGTAGATGACTTAATCTATAGAGGTGAAAATCTTTTTAAAATTCAAAACTACGAGGGTGCAGTAAAATCCTTAGCTGAAGCCGTAGAATTAGGTGCCAACGAGCCTTATGTGAATTATATGCTAGGCGTCTCTTATTTGAAATTACCAAACGTAACTGACCAGTTAAAAGCTACTACAATCTTTGGCAAATTAGAACAGCAAGATAATTTTTCTGATTTACCTAATGACGCTTTTTATTATATGGCGCAAGCTTTTCATAAAAACTTAATGCTCGAAAAAGCAAGTAAATATTATAATCAATATTTAAACAGCTTAGGTGAAAACGATAGAAAAATCCGATCAGAGGTAGAATTAGGACTTACCCAAGTTGAGAATGCCAAAAGATTAATGGGACAGAAAAAAGACATCAACATTCAAAGAATGGCCCCGCCTATTAACTCAGAATTTACAGAGTATAATCCTGTAGTTTCTGCTGATCAATCTGTCATGGCTTTCACTTCATTAAGACCAAATAAAAGAACAGGAAGAGCAGCCGAAGAAGTATATATCACATACAGAAAATCCGGAGACTGGGGTGAGCCAAGTAGAATTGAAATCAGAACAGATGAAAATGTAGGTACTGCAGGGATTTCTGCAGATGGTCAGCAAATGTTGGTTTTTATTGGTTCTGGAAACAAAGGAAATCTTTACCTTATGAGAAAAGAGGGTGACGGTTGGAGTCAACCTTCTGCTATTGAAGGCTTAAATTCACGAGATTTAGAAAGTACCGGATCAATTACTCCTGATGGCAAGAAAATATACTTTGCCAGTAACCGCCCAGGTGGTTTTGGTGGATTGGATATATGGGTTGCTGAAAATGTAGGGAACGGAAAATGGGGTAATATTAAGAACCTCGGTCCGGAAGTAAATACTCAATATGACGAAGATGCTCCTTTTATTCATCCTGACATGAAAACTCTATATTTTACCTCTAATGGTGAAAACTCTATGGGTGGAAGAGATATTTTCAAAACCAATACATTGGGT
>NZ_JAGXGF010000166.1 GCF_024636815.1 Marivirga sp. | reverse complement strand
TGCCGCCTACTTTGTGCATGTAATCTTAACCCACTATCCCTTAGCTTTATGCTCAAATCTTCTTATTTTTGTTTTTTAGCCTATAACAAAAATTGAAAATAAGATGAGACAGAAAATAGTAGCAGGAAACTGGAAAATGAACAAAACTTTAACGGAAGCTCAGTCTTTAACTTCTGAAATTGCCAATATGGTGGAGGATGAAGCTCCCAGCGATGTTAAAGTAGTAATTGCTCCTCCAGCGCCTTTCATATATGCAGTTGAGAATTTAATTCCAGAAATAGGTAAAATAGTGTTGGCAGGTCAAAATTGTCATCAGGAAGATTCAGGTGCTTTTACGGGTGAAGTTTCCGCTCCAATGTTAAAATCTTTAGGTGCTCAATATGTAATTTTGGGTCATAGCGAAAGAAGACAACATTTTTCTGAAACCGATGAAGAATTAGCCAAAAAGACAGATAATGCACTTAAAAATAACTTAAAAGTAATTTTCTGTTGTGGTGAGCCTTTAGATATCAGAGAAGCGGATACCCAAAATGAATATGTTACCAAGCAGTTGACCAATAGCTTATTTCATTTAACGCCTGAGCAATTCAAAAATGTAGTAATTGCTTATGAGCCAATATGGGCAATTGGAACAGGTAAAACGGCTAGTTCTCAACAAGCGCAGGATATGCACAAAACCATTCGTGATCATATTGCTTCAAAATTTGGACAAGATGCTGCAAATGAAACTTCCATTTTATATGGAGGAAGCTGCAAGCCAGATAATGCTAAAGAGCTTTTTTCTCAACCGGATGTTGATGGTGGGTTAATTGGAGGAGCTTCCCTGAAATCACGTGATTTTACTGATATTATTAAATCATTTTAGATAAAGCCTAAAAAGAACGCTATGTTTTGTGTCTTCAGAAAACGTTTAAACACCTGTGAAAACAAAGGCTTTGGCGGGGATTTCTTACAGCTTAAATAGAAATAAATTTAAATAATGAGCTACATTTCTTTAGAAGTAAATTGTCAGGAAGATTTCATTGAAATATTCATGGCAGAGTTGGCAGAAATTGGCTTTTCCACTTTTCAGGAAAAGGAAGAGGGAAGCGGTCTTTTTGCCTATTCAGAAGAAAATCAAAATATAGAAGCTTCTCAAATTGAGGGGCTTTTTCAACAATATGAAAGTTTAACTTCTGTAACTTATGAGCTGGGAACAGTAGAGAAGGAAAACTGGAATTCCGACTGGGAAAAAAATTATCAGCCCATAGAAGTGGAGGATAAAATCTTGGTGCGTGCTGATTTTCATTCCTCTAATCCTCAATTTCCTATTGAAATAGTAGTGACCCCCAAAATGTCTTTTGGGACCGGGCATCATGAAACTACCTTTCAAATGCTCAATTTGATGCATGATATGGATTTAAAGGGTAAGCTGGTATTAGATGCAGGTTGCGGAACTGGGATTTTGGCTATTTTAGCATCAATTAAAGGAGCTAAAGAAGTAGATGCTTACGATATAGATGATTGGGCTGTTGAGAATACCAATGAAAATTTTTCATTAAATTCGATAGAAAATTCGAACTATAAAATTTGGAAAGGAGAAGTTAATAGTGTTCCACATAAAGCGGTTTACGATTTGATTTTAGCCAACATCAATAAAAATATTTTATTGGCAGATATTCAACATTTACAAAAACACATCAAAAAAGACGGATTTTTGATGTTGAGTGGGTTTTATGAAGATGATATTCAAGATATTTTAAATGAATGCGATAAATTTTCGTTAAAACTTGTTAATCAATCAGTAAGGAACCAATGGTCAGCACTTTTGCTTAAAAATAATAAATGAGATTTATTTCCATCACCATATTAACCTTTTTATATTCCTTTTGGGTTTTTTCCCAGGATGATGCTGCTTCAAAAGAAAATGTTGAGCTTGATTTTTTAAAGACGGTTCAGATGGATTTGGCTCAGTTAAATTCTGAAAAGGCAGAAGGTGTATCCTTATTTTTTCAAAACCATTGGAATCAAGATAATTTATTCACTCAGCAGAATAAAGTGCTCATAGAAGAGATTTATACTCAAATGACAGCTGAAAATCTATCCATAAGGGATTTTAGATTACCTTTTATTAGTACCTTATCTGGCGCAGCCTCGAATTTAGAGGATCCTGCAAAAGCAATTAATTCTTTTTTAGAAATTAGTAAAAGAGCCTATGATGAATTTGATGATAATCAATTTAAATCCCTTTTAAGCACAACGGAACAAATATTAGAAAAGAAAGCACTTTTTTATAGTCGCTATTATCAAGTCCTATTTTCTAAGGGTAGTGTAAGTTTTGAATGGTCCTCTGAACCCGAAGTAATAGTAGATACTGAGCCTGAACCAAAGCAAGAGGAAACGGACGCGGAGTGGGGCTCGGAATCCGATGATGCCTGGGGCAGTAATACGGAAGATGATGGATGGGGGGATGATTCCTGGGATACTGAAGATAGTTGGAGCACCGAAGAAACAACAGAAGAAGAAAACACTAATAATCAGAATAATTCAACTGTAGATTTATCTGTTTTTAGCGAACCTATGCCTGTTTTAAATGGTCCGATTGTGAAACTGAAAAACATAAATCTAAAGTTTTTTAATTCATCGGATTCTGTGAAAATAAATGATGTCAATGGAAGTCTAGAATTGATTGGGAACACCTTTGTAGCGGAAAGGGGAATTTTAACATGGGAACATTTAGGCAAAGATTCAAAAGAGTTGTTTGCTGAATTATCAGAATTTACTTTTGAGGTAAATAAAAAAGAGTTCTCTGCTGAACAGGTTAATCTAAATTATCCTAAAATTATTAATCAGCCAGTCAAAGGATTTATTGATTTTAAGATTGAAAACAATGAAAAAGATAATGCTAAATTCCCTTTCTTTCAATCATATAAATCCGGCTATGACCTGAATTTTGTTGATGTTGATGGCCTATATCTGAAAGGTGGTATTACGCTAAGTGGACTTACCCTAAGCACATCTGCAATGGATAAAAGTATAAGTAGTCTTGAATTACAAGGAAAAGCCGTTAAAAAATTCAGGGCAGAATCTAGAGGATTCATCTATAAAGATAGTGTTTTTACATCTGAGAGAAGTGGCGTATCAATATACCAAAGAAAAGATTCAATTTATCATCCAGGCTTAAGCATGAACTATAAAGTAAATGAAAACACTTTAATCCTGCTTAAGAATAAAGGAGATTTTAAAAACACACCTTTCTACGCTAGTTATTTCAATATGGATTTTTCTGCTGATAAACTTAGTTGGGATATGGATTCTTCTGTGGTGGAGATTTCAATTTTGATAGCAGGAAATCGCGTGCCTGCACTTTTTGAATCAGCCGAATATTTTAACGAATATAGATATAATAGTCTTTCAGGCTTATATAAATTCCATTCTTTACAGGTGGTGGTGAATTATAGTCGAAACGAAAATACCAAAACTTTTTATACGAATGAATTAGCAGAGAAAACTGGAATTGAAGAGGGGAAACTAAGGTCAGGGATGAAGCTACTCATGCAGAATGGATTCATTAAATATGATGTCGTCAGTGGAAGAATTATTATGCTGAATAAAGCTTTCCATTATGTTGATTCCAGATGGGGTAAAAAAGATTACGATAATGTTCAAATTTCGTCAGTTTCGTCTGGTAAACCCAATGGGAAGTTAAACCTTGATAAGGGGACCTTAGATATTTTAGGGGTAGAGGAATTTATAATTAACGATAAGCTTGGTATAAGTGTAGAGCCTGATAGCGGTAGAGTAGTATTAAGGAAAAATAGAGATGTCCAGTTTGATGGTACAGTTTACGCAGGTAATTATCAATATATAGGGGAAGATTTTAAAATGGACTATGATAGTTTCCTGATTTCTATGCCAAAGATTGATAATATTAAATTTAACTTGGTCACTAGCACCAACAATAAACAATCTAATAAGGAACAAATTCAAAATCAACTAGTTGAAACAGCTGGTGTACTCTATATTAACGAACCCAATAATAAATCTGCACAGAAAGAATTTCCTAAATATCCAATATTTAATGCCACAAAAGGTGCTACCGTTTATTTCTTAGGAGAAGAAATATTAAACGGGGTCTATGACCAAAGCCTTTATTTCATAATTCCACCATTTGAAATCGATTCTGTAAGTAGTACTGATCCAAATTCTATTGCTTTTGATGGTATTTTTCATTCTGGAGATATTTTCCCTGAGTTTGACGAAAAATTAAGGGTGATGCCCGATAAATCTTTAGGTTTTAACCACCCTTTACCTGATGAGGGGATTGATTTACTTAATGGAGAAGCACAATTTTTTGGAAACATTAGATTAGATAATCAGGGTTTGAGAGGAGGTGATAAAATTGAATATCTAAGTTCAACCATAAGGTCTGAAAATTTCACTTTCTTTAAAGATTCCATAACAGCTATAGGTACCTATGCTACTATCGAACCGGGAGACTGGGAAGGGGTTTCTTTCCCACAATTGGAGATTTCTAATTTTGATATGCGTTGGCTTACCTCAAAGGATAGTTTATACATGACTAACCGATCAGATCCATTCAAAATGTATAATGAAACAGCTTCATTGGAAGGCAAAACCATCATTTCAAAAAGAGGACTTTTTGGGTTAGGTGAGATGGTAACAAGAGGTTCTAAAACATCATCTAAAGAGTTTGGTTTCGAAGAGCAGGGTTTTTCTGCAAGACATGCAGAATTCAGAATCGAATCGACAGATACTATTCCTGCTTTATCTGCCAATGACGTAAGACTAGATTTTGATTTTCAAGCAAATACAGCCACTGTAAATCCTGAAATTGAAGGTGATGCAGCTTTGGATTTCCCTTATGCAAGTTATAAAACTTCTATACCCTCTGCTTTATGGAGATTGGATGAAAAAGTTGTAGAAATGACTAAGCCGACTAACATTAATATCAATAATTCGTATTTTTATTCTACCAATCCAGATCAAGATTCATTAGTATTTAATGCTACCAAGGCAATATATGATATTGAAAGCCAGGCTCTGAATGTATCGGGAATTCCTTTTATTACAGTAGCGGATGCACAAATAACGCCTAGTGGTGGTCAAGTGATAATTGGTGAGAATGGTAAAATTAATAAACTTTATAATGCAACGCTCAAATTAGACACACTAACAGGTTATCATAACTTGTATGATGCTGAAATCGATATCATTTCTAGAAATAAATTCGTTGGAAGTGCTACTTATAGATATGTTAATTCTATTGGGGATACTTTTTCAATAAAAATGGGTGAATTTAGTCTAGAACCGAATAAGAATACTGATAAAAATAACAGAAAACTGAGGACTGTATCTTCTGGAAGTGTCGATAAAGAAGATAGAATGATGATAAGTCCAGGTATGTATTATAAAGGTGATGTCACCATGTATGCAGACAAACCTGCTTTACAACTTCAAGGATACATTCAGCCTGATTTAAGAGATATTCCCAATTATGATACCTGGATAGCCTATACTACTGATGGAAATAATAAGGAAGTTGTAATTGATTTTGATAATAGTACCACGGAAATGGGCGAGCCGCTTCAAGCTGGCATTCATATTGATAATTCAAGCAATCAGTTATATGCTACTTTCATGAATGAAAAAAGAGACTATACTGATGCCGACTTCTTCAAGCCTAGCGGTTTACTTACATACAATGCTTCGAAGAATCAATTTATAATAGAAGATAAATTAAGGAAAACGGGGACTTCATTTGCAGGAAAATATTTTGCTTACAATGAAAAGGATCAAAAACTAGAATTTGAAGGGCCATTTCAATTTATGCAAAGCCGTAGTGAAGCAAATTTTAAATCGGCTGGCTCTGGATCGGGGGATTTGTTAAGTCAAGAGTTTATTTTCAATTTAATGATGACCATTGAATTTGATTTACCAAATGGTTTCACACCGATAATTGGTAATGATATGATTGAGGTGGTACAACGTCTTGGTCTGCCCGAATCTACTAAAGATTTAGAACGATTATTGCCTAAATTAGCTGAAATAGCAGGAAATACTGCAGCAAAACGCTACGAGGAATATATTTTTAATGAATATATCCCGTTAAATTCACTTTCCTCTGATTTAACAAAAATCCTCGTTTTGAATAATGTCGATATGAAGTGGTCTGATGAGGAACAAGCTTGGTACAGCATCGGTAAAATTGGATTATCTAATACAGGAGCTCAGGATATTAATGCAAATGTTGATGGCTTCATGGAAATTCAAAAAAAGGAAATGGGCTCTGCAATGAGGTTATTTCTTCAGGTATCGCCTTCATGTTGGTACTTTTTTCATTATGAAGAAGACAGGTTGATTTTCTTCTCCTCAAACAAAGAAGCTAACGAAATAATAAATAAAAAATCCAAAGCTGAAAAAGCTAAATTTGGCGATTTTGTATTTCTGACTGGAGATAAATTAGAAGTCATTACTTTTATCGAAGATTACCGTAAAAGATATTTTGATATAGATGCACCTTACTACCTAGAAATGGCAAACGAGGCAAGCGCAGCAGCTAGCCCGGTTAATACACCTATTCCAACTCAAGACACTCCGCCAGCGGATGATGATGACGATGGGTTTTAAATTATATTAAATTTTATAAAGATTAATAGATGATAACTAAAGAAGAAACAGGGAAATATCTACAAGAAAACAAGCAAAGGTTTTTGGATGAACTTTTTGATTTACTTAGAATTCCTAGCGTTAGTGCGGATCCTAAATTTAAAGGAGATGTAAAGAAAGCAGCAGAATTCATGAAAGCTAAGTTTGAAGAGGCGGGTGCTGATAATGTAGAAGTGTGTGAAACAGCAGGACATCCAATTGTTTATGCTGATAAAATTATTGATCCTGAATTACCTACAGTGTTGGTTTATGGTCATTATGATGTACAACCAGCTGATCCATATGAATTGTGGGATTCAGAACCTTTTAATCCTGTAATTAAAGATGGGAAAATAGTAGCAAGAGGTTCTGCAGATGATAAAGGCCAGGTGTATATACATGTGAAAGCCTTTGAAATGATGATGAAAAATGGAGGTGTGCCTTGTAATGTGAAATTCATGATAGAAGGTGAAGAAGAAGTGGGGTCAGAAAATTTAGAAATCTTTATAGCGGAGAATAAAGAGAAGCTAAAGTCTGATGTTATTGTAATCTCTGATACTTCTATGATTGCAAATGAGCATCCTTCTATGGCAGTAAGTTTGAAGGGTATAAGTTATCTGGAAATTGAGGTTACAGGTCCAAATAGAGATTTGCACTCTGGAGTTTATGGAGGAGCTGTAGCCAATCCAATAAATGTATTATGCCGCATGATTACATCGCTTCAAGATGAGAATAGGAAAGTTACGGTTCCGGGCTTTTATGACCAGGTGCTGGAACTTACGCAAGCAGAGCGAGATGAAATGAATAAGGCTCCTTTTAATTTAGAAAATTATAAAAAGGATTTAGCTATAGAGGATGTGGAAGGTGAAGCTTCTTACAATACTCTTGAGAGAATGGGTATTCGTCCTACTTTAGATGTAAATGGTATTTGGGGAGGTTATATAGGTGAAGGAGCTAAAACTGTTTTACCTTCTAAGGCTAGTGCTAAAATATCAATGCGTTTAGTACCGAACCAAAATCATCGTGAAATCACTAAACTATTTCAAAATCATCTGGAAAGTATAGCTCCTAAGAGTGTGAAGGTGAAAGTAAAACCGCATCATGGTGGAATGCCTTATGTTACTCCAACTGATACTGATTCATATAAAGCGGCAGAAAAGGCGTTCGAAAAGGTGTGGGGTAAAAAGCCTATCCCTACCAGAGAAGGAGGAAGTATTCCAATTGTGTCTTTATTTAAAGATATATTAGGCCTTGACAGTATTTTAATGGGCTTTGGGTTGAATTCGGATGCTATACATTCCCCTAATGAAAGCTTTGGAGTTGAGAATTACCTAAAAGGAATTGAAACGGTAGCTTTATTTCACCAGTATTTTGCAGAGTTAGGGAAAAAGTAATTGAATTTAAGTATTTGTTAAAGCCTGTTTTTCAATTTGAAAACAGGCTTTTTTTATTTTATCACTATAGAAGTAATACCAAGTGTTTCTAAAATCATCCAGGCTACAAAAAGCCCATATAAGATTAGTAGGACGATTCCTTCCCATTTGACAAGGGCTAAGTTAGTTCTTAAGAATATAAACATTATTATAGTTATAATACCTAAGAATAGCATTAAAGGTGCGGCAACTGTAAAATTAACCACTGCCGAACCGGCAATTAAAACACCCACAGGTACGGCCACCAATAAATCGAAAATATTGCTACCTATAACATTTCCCAGACTTATAGAGCCCTTAAATTTTCTTGCAATTTTAACACTCACCACTGCGTCAGGGATGCTAGTGGCTCCTGCTACAATAGTAATACCCCATATAAAATCAGGAGTATTAAAAAACTCCCCTAAGAATATTGCTCCACTTACCAAGCCTTCTACACTGGCAACAATCAACACAAGGCTTATGATAAGCTTTATCCAATCTTTTCTTATGTTTACGCTTTTCTTGTCTACACCTAAGACAGCTCTTTTCCCATGGTCTCTTCTGTAATCACGAGTTTCCATGCCTTGAATGAATAGATAAAGACCATAAAAAGCAATTGGAATAAAAGCAATCCATCTCGTCATGGTGCCTTCCATATTTTCCGGAGTAACTACTATTGGATAGTATATATAGGCAAGAGCAAAAGAAATAAATAATATAAAAATTGAAATGATATAGTATTGAGTGTCTTTATAGATTAAGCTTAAATCTGCAGGCATTCTCTTAACTAGAACAGCAGAAATTCCAGGAATTACTAATATGTTAAAGATGGCAGATCCTACAATAGCAGATACACCTAAATCAAATTTCCCATGAAGTAAAGTGGATAATATGGTGGCGGCTAATTCTGGAAAACTAGATCCAACTGCTGTAATTATTGTACCTTGAATAAGAGGTGGAAGATGATAAAAATCTGAAAGTTTCTCCGAAGACTCTTCTAGAAGGCTTCCTCCTTTCCAAACCGCCCAAGTAGAAATTAAAATTATTCCAATATATAATAAAAGTTCTCCCATATTTCAAATCAAATATGTATAAAATCAAATTCTAAAACAACAGCAGCTTGAAAATTTACCGAAAAAATATGTTTCAACATGGATTAATATTTGGCTTTGCTATTTTAAAGATTTTGATCTGCCAATTTTATATCTTTCTTTATATATAGAATTTTACTTTTTTGATGATATTCAAAATTCTTAACAAGAATTTTACTTTCATATTTATTGAATATCTCTAAAAAATCTAATATAATTTCTGGTTGATGTTTTTGTATATCATCATATAAAGCAATTAATTGCTCTTTTTCGCTCATTTCGTTTAAAACGACTTCACTAAGTAATGGATGATAAAAACGTGTTCCTATTTTCCCAGCAGTTTGATACATATCAGTATGCCCCCCTAATATCATTACAGATTTACCCTCAATTTTTTCTTCATAGATAGATTTCTTGCTAATTAGTTCATTAAAATTTCCAAAATGATGAACATAATTATTTTGATAATATATGGAATAAGTAATAGTGAGAATTAGTATGCTAAACACAAGAGTAAATATTTCTGCTCTTACTTTCTTTTTAAACTGAAAGATTAAATGAATAATGAAAAAGGCAAAAGAGGGGATAAAGACTATTAATTCGAATGGTGCTTGAAGTTCAGAAATCCACCAACTTCCAACCGCTGCTAGAAACATGATGAACATGACTTGTTGAACTCTTAATTGGTAGTTAGTAAAACGTGTAGCGCTAAAAGTTTTATAGAGTGCAATCACAAATATTATAGTTGGAAAAATTGCTATGATAAGGATGGATTTTAAATCAATTATAGGGGCAACAGAATCAAGGAAATTAAATTCTATCCATTGAGTATATACTGCCTCTATTCCTTCTTGCCAATAAAAATAAATTAGAACTACAGCGATAGGAAAGATAAACCCATATAGAAATAACAGATATCTACGAACTACTAAGCTGGTAAGCAATGCAAAAGAAAGCAAGGTTGCCAGTAAAAAAAATATAGAGGGCAGGTAAAATAGGACTGCTAAACCCATGAAAATTCCGGTCTTTAGAATAGTAGCATCTTGCAATTTATTTTCTATTCGCAAGTAAATATTATCCAAAACCAAAAGAATAAAAGTCAGACTGATGAGTGCAGGTGATAAGGTAAAGAAATCATAAAAGCTAAACATCATTAAGGCGTATACCAAAGCCGGGATGTAGGAATTTTCATTATAGGCTTTATTTCTCAACATTATATTGTTGAAAAGTGAAAATTGGTAAGTCACCAGAAGAAGAGATAGAATTTGTAAAGCTAATATTGATTTTCCAAATATGAATTCTACCCCCATGTAAATCCATGCTGATAATGGAGCAATTGGGCTAATTAAGTCTTTATATAAAACTTTTCCTGAATTAAGGGCTTCTCCAATTAGAAGCCAATTAGTTTCATAGACCAAAGGCTCAGACCCAATTAAATAGGGCAAACGCAATAGGAGCAATGCCAAAAAAAGTATCAGTAAGCGATAAGGGTCGTTTATTCGGAAAAAACCTAACAATAGTCTTTGGTTTTGTTTAAAATTCAATTGCTAAATTAGGCGATAAAGCACAAATTGTATAAAATATCGTGCATATTTGTAAAGAAATTATAGAATAATATGGCTGCAGGTTCAAGACAGAAAAAATATTCCAGTTTATTACAAAAAGATTTAAGTGAAATATTCCAAAAGAAAATGGCTAACGCCTTTGGAAAGGCTTTTATCACCATCACAGAAGTGGAGGTTTCTCCTGATTTGAGTTTTGCTAAAATTTATCTCAGCTTGATGCTGTCGGATAACCCAAGCGAAACACTGGAAATGATTCGAGAAAGAAAAAGTGAAATCAGAAAGCATTTAGGTAATAGGATCGGGAAACAAGTTAGGATTGTTCCTGAAATAGCATTTTTTATGGATGACACCTTGGAAAGAGCTAACCGAATTGATGATATTTTGTCGAAACTCGACATCCCGCCTGAAGAGAAGGATGAAGATGATGAAGAAAATAAAGATTAAAAATTCAGCTTTAGAATATTGAAGAACCTATCATTTTTCATAGCAAGGAGATATTTCCTTTCCAAAAAGAAAAAGGGATTTATTAATGTACTGTCCATTATTGCGATGGTTGGTGTCGCAATTGGAACTGCCGCTTTGGTGATAGTACTTTCTGTTTTTAACGGATTGGAAGAGTTAATTCGTTCGTTATACAGTTCTTTTGATGCAGATATAAAAATAAGCTTGAAGGAGGGGAAGTTCTTTGAGTATGATGAGGAACTCAAAAATAAAATTGAAAAAAGGGAAGGATTAGCCACCATAGTTCAGGTAGTGGAGGATAATGTTCTGGTGCGTTACAATGACGGTGAATCAGTAGTGCGCATGAAAGGTGTAAGTCCTGATTTTGTTCAAAACAACCGATTAAAAAATCACATTACGGAAGGTCAATTAAAGTTGACCGAAAAAGAGCAGAATTTTGCTGTGGTAGGTCAAGGTATTCGATATGACCTGTCAATCAATTCCCGAAACGATTTTTTGGCTTTACAATTTTATTATCCGAAAAATATCAGTCCGGGCAGGACGAATCCATCTAGTATGTACAACTCGGGTATATTAATGCCTGCAGGAGTTTTTGCTATTGAAAAACAGTATGATGAGAAGTATATTTTTGTCCCCCTTCGATTTGCTCGACAATTGATTGGTAAGAATAATCAATGTACATCTATTGAGATTAATTTGGAAGAAGGTGTGGCAGTAAGTAAAATACAGCAATCACTTCAAGCGTCTATAGGAGATAAATTTGAAATTTTAAACTCTGACGAACAACATGCTTCATTACTTAAAGCTATCAAAATTGAAAAATTATTTATCTATATTACTTTTAGTTTTATTTTAGCAGTCGCTTCGTTCAATATCTTTTTTGCGCTTACCATGTTAGCGCTCGATAAAAAAAGGGATATTAGTATTTTATATGCGATGGGAACTCCAGTCAAAACTATTCGTAATATCTTCTTAAAGGAAGGAGTAATTATTTCTTTATCGGGAGCCCTGACTGGTGGACTATTTGGTTTTATTATTTGCTATTTACAGCAAGAATACGGTTTGATTTCTATGAACATGGCTTCTGCCGTGCAAGAGGCGTACCCAGTTAAAATGATAGCTTCCGATTTTATTTTCACTATGCTAAGCATAGCCATAATCACCATTTTAGCTTCCTTTAAGCCTGCTCAAGTTGCAGCGAAATCAGTAGAAATTAAACGATTGTAGCAAATTATTCAGAAAAATAATACGAGTTCCATCCTAATTTATTAAATTTCAATTCTGATTTTTTCAAAAAACGAACAAAAACTGTTTGATTGATAACTTTTATTCATGAAGGTATACACCACTCAACCATTTCAACTAATATATTCATTGTTCGAGCATGAATATTTGGGCTACACTTTCGAATCCTTCGTAGTGCAGATAAATAGTAGAGGTGAATTGACTTTTTCTCATCAAAATATTTCTTCCAAAAATGCAAAGGAATTTGAAAAAGGGCTTGATGATGTGGACTATGAACTCATTGAGTTAATGGATGAAATGCAGCAGGATGTTGTGGTAAGAAAGTTTGCCAAAAAGAAAATGAAGCCTACTGAATTCTTTGATAAATATTATAATCTGGAGGGTGGAAATGATTTGGTGAAAGGTGAAATAGAGCGCTATATGGAAAAAAGGCGTTCTGAAATACTTAGCCTAATAAAAGGTAAGAAGCTTTTTGAAATGGGAAATGATGGTGAACCTGCATGGCGAAAGATTGAAGTGATGGAGGAAAAAGCCACAATTCTATTTCATTTCGTTAAGAATGAAGATAATACACACTACTTTCCTACTATCAAGCATAATGGAGAGAAATTAGAATTTCAATATAAAGGAGCTTATCTTATTTGTAATGAACCTGCATGGCTTGTGGTCAACCAAAAACTATATTCTTTTGAAAAAGACCCTGAAGGGAAAAAATTAAAGCCTTTCCTTAATAAAAAATTCATTGCGATTCCTCAAAAAGTGGAAGAGCAGTATTTTAAAAAGTTTGTAGCCCCATTAGTGGCCTCTTTTGATGTTTTTGCAAGAGGATTTAAAATAAAAACCTATAGAGAAGAATCTTTCCCAAAATTGAAAATCTCAGAATTGGCTGTTGCTAAGGGACAAAAAATGGGACTTTTTGATGAGGAAGAAACGCAACCAGAGTCTGATGGTAATTTACTTTTAGAATTAAAATTCCAATACGGGGAACATACTTTCCCGCTTGGTAAGGGAGAAGGGGTCTCAGTTAAAGTAGAAAAAGAAGATGGGCAGTTCGTTTTTAAACGTTTGGTCAGAAATATCTTAAAAGAAAAAAGCCTTAGAGATGCAATGGTCGATAGAGGCTTAAATATAATGAAAGGTAAAGCCACCCTTCCAAAGGCTATTGCTTTTAGCTGGATCACGAAAAATGTGGAGTGGTTGTCTGAAAATGGTATAGAAATAGAGCAAGGTAGATTATATGAGAATAAGGAATATTTCGTAGGAAAATCCACCATTGAAATCGATATATCAGAGGGAATTGATTGGTTTGATATCAATGCGGTTGTCATGTTTGGCGATTATGAAATCCCATTTAAAGAGCTAAGAAAGCATATCCTTAATAATCAAACAGAATTTCAACTGCCCAATAACCAAACTGCGGTGATTCCATCTCATTGGTTTGAGGATTATTCTGAGTTGTTTAGCTTTATGGAAAATGGCGATGAAGACGCTATGAAAATGCGAAAGCATCATTTGTCGCTGGTCAGTGATATGGAGAAAAGTAACCTGGCTAAGGTGCAAATGGACAGGAAGTTGGCAAAGTTGAAAGACTTTACGCAAATAGATGACCATCCAATGCCTGAGGATTTCTCGGGTGAATTACGTCCATATCAGAAAGAAGGCTTTAATTGGTTGCAGTTTTTGAATCAATATAATTTTGGAGGATGTTTGGCAGATGACATGGGCTTAGGGAAAACAGTCCAGACTTTAGCCATGTTGCAATCTGAGAAAGAAAGTGGTAGAACTACAGCAAGCCTTTTAATTATGCCTACTTCCCTGGTCTATAACTGGCAATCGGAAGCAGAAAAATTCACTCCTGAATTAAATATATTTGTTTATACTGGAACTAATCGAATTAAAGATATCAAACAGTTTGAAGATTATGATTTGATTTTGACATCCTACGGCATCACGCGTTTGGATATTGATATCCTGTCAGAATATTTATTCAATTATATTATATTGGATGAATCTCAAGCCATTAAAAACCCTGATTCCCATATTGCCAAAGCAGTAAAAAAATTAAAGTCAAGGAGAAAACTAGTATTGACAGGTACTCCAGTTGAGAATAGTACAATGGATTTATGGTCACAGATGTCATTTGTAAATCCAGGTCTTTTGGGTAATAAAAAATTCTTTAAGGATGAGTTCGTAACTCCTATTGAAAAAAAACGGGATGAACAAAAATCTCAAAAATTAGCTACTCTGATTAAGCCGTTTATTCTAAGGAGGCATAAATCACAAGTAGCAACGGAACTTCCAGAAAAGATTGAAAATGTGCATTATTCTGGCATGACCACCATGCAGGAGGAAAAATATGAGGAAGTAAAAAACTACTTCCGTGATATGATTTTGGATGAAATTGAGAAAAAAGGTATTCGTAGTTCTCAAATGATTTTATTGCAAGGGTTAACTCAATTGCGGCAAATTGCTAATCATCCTAAAATGGTGGATTCTGAATATCAAGGTGATTCAGGGAAGATGGAGGATGTAACACATATGCTAAGTTCTATTATTTCCAAAGGGCATAAAATCTTAGTCTTTAGTCAGTTTGTAAAACATTTAAGCTTGTTTAAAGATTTTATGGAGCGTAGTCATATCAAATATGCTTATTTAGATGGAACCACCAAAGACAGGCAAAAACAAGTGAAATTATTTCAGGAAAACGAAGAGATTCCAGTCTTCCTAATTTCACTAAAAGCAGGTGGTTTAGGTTTAAATCTTACCGCTGCAGATTATGTGTTTTTATTAGATCCTTGGTGGAACCCTGCCATTGAACAACAGGCAGTGGATAGAGCTCATAGGATTGGTCAAAAGCAGCAAGTCTTTACCTATAAATTCATTACCAAAAACACGGTTGAAGAAAAGATATTGGCTCTCCAACAGAGAAAATTAACGTTAGCAAGAGATTTAATCAGTACAGAAGAAAGCTTTATGAAAAGCTTAAGTAAAGAAGATATTCAGGGGATATTGGCTTAAATTAAATTTTTACATTAAACCCTTTGACTCCAAAGCTTTGTTCAATTTTATAAATAAATTGCATCATAAATTATTTTATGGCAAAAGTTAAATCAGCATATTTCTGTCAGGAATGTGGACATGAATCACCAAAATGGGTGGGGAAATGCCCTTCTTGTGGACAATGGAATACCTTCGTAGAAGAAGTTGTTACAAAAGAAAAATCCTCCAGCGGATATCAATCTTCAAATAAAAGAGCTAATAAACCGATTGCAATTCAAGAGGTGGAAAGCACCAATGAAGCTAGAATAAAAGTGGCTGATCGTGAATTAAGCAGAGTTTTAGGTGGAGGAATAGTTCCAGGTTCATTGGTGTTAATTGGGGGAGAACCCGGTATCGGAAAATCTACCTTGATGCTGCAGATTGCACTAGAGCTTTCAAATCTTAAAGTTTTATATGTAAGTGGAGAGGAAAGTGCTCAACAAATTAAAATGAGGGCAGATAGAATGGAATATGATTCCAAAAATTGCTTTATTCTTACAGAAACTCACACAGCAGATATTTTCAGGGAGGTGGAAGCCTTAGGCCCTGATCTATTAGTGATTGATTCCATCCAAACTTTACATTCCCCCAAAATTGAATCAGCTGCAGGAAGTGTTGGTCAAGTAAAAGAATGCACGGCTGAATTAATGCGCTTTGCCAAGGAAAATAAAATCCCAGTATTTTTAATCGGACATATTACAAAAGATGGTGCAATTGCAGGACCTAAAGTCTTGGAGCATATGGTAGATGCAGTACTTCAATTCGAAGGTGATCGCCATTTGACCTATCGTATTTTGCGGACTACCAAAAACAGATTCGGATCTACCAATGAATTGGGTATTTATGAAATGATGCAAAATGGTTTGCGCCAAGTCAGCAACCCATCCGAAATACTAATTTCACAAAAGGACAAAGACAGTAGTGGAACTGCTATTGGTGCCACCTTAGAGGGGAATCGTCCGCTTTTAATTGAAATACAAGCATTGGTTAGCCCGGCTACATACGGTACTCCTCAGCGCTCTGCTACAGGTTATGACAGCAAAAGACTAAATATGTTGCTGGCGGTATTGGAGAAAAGAGGAGGCTTTCGCTTGGGCATTCAGGATGTGTTTTTAAATATCGCTGGGGGTGTTAGAGTGGAAGATCCAGCCATTGATTTGGCCGTTTGTATTGCCATTATTTCTTCATTAGAGGAGATTCCGCTGTCTTCTAAAACATGTGTAGCAGCAGAGGTAGGATTGAGCGGAGAAATAAGAGCCGTAAATAGAGTAGAGAATCGAATTGCAGAAGCAGAGAAATTAGGCTTTACAGAGATATTGGTTTCTAAATTCAGTATGAAAGGAGTAGATACTTCTCGTTACAATATTGAAATCAAAACCTTTAGTCAGCTGGGAGAAGTAGTCAGTTATTTGTTTGGGTAATAATTTAGGTATAAGATCGTAAGATAAAGGATATTAGATTTCTGCTCTTACGTCTGGGGCCACCCTGATACAGTAAAAAAACATCGTAGTAATCTTAGCGATTAGACCGTAGGAACAGTAAAGCCAAAATGCAGAAATACCAGGCATGCGCAAGATATCTATTTAATATAGCTTCAATTCAAAACTATCCATTTTCTCAACTGAATTAATTTTCGGATATTTGATTTTTTCCTCATAATTGATTCTTTATGCAAGAGTTTTTTACAGAATTAGGATTTTCCAATAATATATTTGCCTTTGTAATTCTGCCTTTACTAATTTTTATTGCACGTGTGGCTGATGTTTCCATAGGTACGATGCGTGTGATTTTAGTGATGCAAGGCAAAAAAGGACTTGCTCCACTCCTTGGTTTTTTTGAATCTTTAATTTGGTTGTTGGCTATCGGTCAAATATTTAAGCATATTGATAATCCAGTGAGTTATATTTCTTATGCCACGGGCTATGCTTTTGGAACTTACATAGGCATTATTGTAGAAGAAAAAATGGCCCTTGGAAGAGTCGTTGTAAGGGTGATTACATCATTGCCTGCAAATAATTTAATAGATTATTTAGAGAAGAAAAATCATCGGTATTCTAATATTGATGCTACAGGTAATGATGGGAAAGTGAATATTATTTTTACGGTGGTAAAAAGAAATACCTTAAAGGAATTAATACCTAAAATTAACGAATACAATCCTAAAGCATTTTACACAATTGAAGGCGTGAAAAAAGTAAGTGACGAGGACGCTTCGTATAAAGAAAACAAAGGAATTCTAATCGGAAAAATGCTGGATATTAGAAGTAAATAAAGCCAGTGTAAATATCGTTATTAAAGAAAATTAACGATTGCTTTTTGCATACTCAGTTCCATTATGCTAATTTGGATAAATATTATATCTGATTTTTAAATTTTAAATAGTAAGAATCATTGAAAAATAAAATAAGCATTGTTAAATATATGGCATAATTTTAGCTTATTGAGATATTTAAATTGAATCATAAATCCTAATGAAGGGAATTGCCTTAAATTTTTTCTTTTTAATATTAATATCGAGCTTTAGCTTAAGCATAGCTCACGCGCAGAATGAATCTCTTTTTGCGGATGTTCGCTCTGCTTTAAAGGCGGGAAGCTCAAAAGAGTTGTCGCAACATTTCCATGATAATATTGAACTCAATATTAATGGTGAATCTGGGAATTATAGTAATGTGCATGCTGAAATTTATCTAAAAGAGTTTTTCAAAAAGCACGAACCTATCAGTTTTGAATATGCCCATCAAGGGAGTTCCAATGAAGGTTTGAAATATGCCATTGGAAATTATGTGCATTCCGATGGTACTTATCTTGTCCTTATAAGAGCAAAGAAAATTAACGGCAAAGAAAAGATATATATTATAGACTTCTCCGAAGAGTAAATCTATTTATCTTTTCCAACTCAATTTTTCCTCTGGCATCACGAACCAAAGGATGATATAAACTAATAAACCAGGAAAGGCAGCGCTTAAAATTGAAATTAAAACGTAAAGCAGTCTTACTTTACCAGCATCCCAGCCAAAATATTTAGCTATTCCTCCGCATACTCCTGCGAAAACTCTCTCTCTAGTTCTTTCTAGTCTCTTTTCCATTTTTATATTTTATAATTATTCAATTCAAGATGAATGCCAAACTTAAAAATACGCCCTATTTAACATATTTAGCAATTCTCGCCTTGGAAACTGTTCATTATTGAACATTCTCTTTTACAATATTGAACACTGCTCAAAATCATTATATTTGTGGCTTTAATATTTAAATTGCCTCAATGTACAATATTTTAAAGTCTTTGATATATTCCTTTTTGCGCATATTAATGAATGCGAGTTTATCTTTTAGTTATCGTAATATCATCGTGACAGGGTATAATGAAATTAAATTTCGCAAACCTACTTTATTTTTAAGTAACCATCAAAATACTTTTATGGATGGCCTTGTATTGATTAAAGTAGCTAAAAATATAAGCCCTAATATTTTAGTAAGAGCTGATATATTCAAATCAAAATGGGCGGCTATGGCCCTTGATATTATTAAGTTAATCCCAATTTACAGAAAAAAAGATAATATGGGCAGTGTCGCTCAAAACAATGAGATATTTAAAAAATGTATTGATTTATTTAAGAAGGGAGAGCCATTATTAGTTTTTCCTGAAGGAAATCATGCCATTCGAAGATTTTTGAGACCTATGCAAAAAGGACCTGCAAGAATTGCTTTTCAGGCGGAAGAAGAAAATAATTTTCAATTGGGTTTAAATGTAGCTCCTTTTGGAATTCATTATGAAAATCATCCTAAAAGATGGTACGATCTACATCTCCACTTTGGAGATGCTTTTCAAGTAAAGGATTTCCAAACAGTGTTTGAAGAAAACCCAACAAAAGCTCATAAGCAGTTTACAGATAAAATTAGAACAGATATCTCAGCTGAGATGATAGATATAAAATGGCATTCCGAATATGAATTTATGGAGCAGCTTAGGATATTGATAAAGCCTTATGCCTTAGATTGGGCTGAGAACAAAAAATCTATCGTTCATGCGGAAAATGAGTTGGTAAATAAAATTGCAAAACAACTTCAAGAGAACGAGTCAAAAACTGATTTATTAAAAGATAAGGCTAAAGTTTACTTTGAAGAAGTTAAAGAAAATAAGTTATCAGAGGATTTTATTCCTAAAAAGCCAAATTTTGTTGGATTGCTTTTTAAAGCTATAGGAGTTTTAATAGGTCTTCCATTTTGGCTTATAGCCAAAGTCATCAATTTCATACCAGAATACATAATTGAAAAGAAAGTAATAGCTGGCGTTAAAGACATCACCTGGCATATTTCATTAAGAGCTGGAATTTCCTTGTTCCTTTATCCTTTATATTACTTATTGATATTTATTGTTTTATGTTTTAGCCTTCATTGGACTTTAGCGGGAATTATGGTTTTTGCTTTTCCTTTAATTTCAGTGGTAATGTACGAGACAGAATATCATTTCAGAAAATTGAAGAATGCTTTCATTCTGTTTAGAAAACCTAAAATCTTAATGCAAGAGCGAGAATTGGTTAAGGGATTTAAAGCTTTGATCGTAAAGTAAAACCACTACGACTCGCAAAGCTTGACACTGAGTTACACGAAGAATATTGAATTTTTGTAACCCTTTATGTAATCTCTCTGTGTCCTTCATGAAAATCTTGGTGAAATCTTCGTGGTTAAAATAAAAGCAGCCTTTGGCTGTCAAAGTGTTTCCATTTGATGTTAGGCTCCAACAAAAGGTGCTAGAAAAAATCCAGCGACTACCAGAACAATCACAGCAATTATATTTAATAAAATTCCAGCCCTCACCATTTGCTTTATGCTAATATAACCACTGGAAAAGACAATAGCATTAGGAGGTGTACTGATTGGCATCATAAAAGCACAACTCGTAGCCATGGCAACAGGTATTGCCAATAACAATGGCTCTACATCTAATCCATTTGCGATACTTAAAACCATAGGAATAGCTATTGTAGTGAGTGCTACATTACTCATCACTTCGGTTAAGAATAGTGCTAATGCAGTTAAAATCAATAGTAATAACCATAATGGAATATTCTGATATTGGCTTATGGCCTCGCCAATCATATCTACAAATCCAGCCGTCTCCATGGCTTTAGCCAATGCCATCCCTCCACCAAATAAAATTAAAATACCCCAAGGAAGATTTTTCATATCCTCCCAGTTCATCAGCATTTTACCTGATTTATTAAGTGGGATTAAAAAAGTAGCCAATCCACCAGACATGGCCGTGATCGTATCATTTAATAGCTCTATTCCTAAAACTAAATTAATTTGAGATTTGAATATCCAACAAAGAGCAGTAAGTCCAAAAATTACAGCTACCCATTTTTCTTCTTTACTCCATGTGCCAAGTTGCTTTAACTCTTGACCTATAAACAATTCTGCTTTTTCAATTTTAGAAATGCCATGTCTGAATAATACTTT
>NZ_JAGXGF010000013.1 GCF_024636815.1 Marivirga sp. | reverse complement strand
GACGATATCGAGAAAAACGATAAAGTTTCTTTCGAAACTACAGATGGTAAGAAAGGCTTAAATGCCATTGGTGTCAGAAGAGTATAATTCTATTTATAGATTCTGAATGTAAAGCTGATTGGTCGCCAATCGGCTTTTTTTATGTCCAAGCACTATTATGTTTCCCAATTATGTTTCCTGGAAAAGGCAGTAAGGTCGCTCCTCCGGAGCTTTGATAAGCAGTTTAGTACAATTGTTACCGTAAGTTAGCCCCGCTGGGGCTGAAGGGTAGTAGATCTTGAAATTTGCCTTTTATAAAACAACATGATAGTAATAGCTCATAACAAGTCCCAGAGGGACGACCATATGGTAACAACTCATACTACTTGCTACTTGCTCTAATAAGTTCCGTAGGAACGACCTTATTTTTAACCACAAAGGCCAAAGACAACAAAAGGTTTTTCGCTAAAGCGAAAAATAAAAATTAAAAATAACACATTCCTTTTGATTTCTTTTGTGTTTATGTGTTTTTCAGCTTTACTGAAATCATTTTCCCTTTCCCAAAACAATTCTTTACCCTTTATATTATTTATAGCTGTAGATTTCAATTAATTTTGATTGATTAAAATTATTAGACTAATGAAAAACTTTAATATAGAATTACTTTCTAAAATATGTGAAACTCCTGGTGCACCAGGTCATGAGAAAAGGATTAGGGATTTAATAATCAGTGAAGTGAAGTCTCTGGTTGATGAGGTTGAAGTTGATAACATAGGGAATATTCATGCAGTCAAAAAAGCAAACAGTAATCCTGATGGAAAAAAGGTAATGGTAGCTGCTCATATGGATGAAATAGGCTTTATGGTGACTCATATAGATGAAAACGGTTTCCTTAGATTTACTACCTTAGGAGGGTTTGATCCGAAAACATTAACTGCTCAGCGTGTAATTGTGCATGGGAAAAAAGATGTGATAGGAGTGATGGGCTCAAAACCCATACATGTAATGTCCACAGAAGAAAGAAACAAGGTGGCTAAAACGGAAGACTACTTTATCGATTTGGGATTGAATAAAGAAGAAGCTGATAAAATAGTTTCAGTAGGAGATGCAGTTACCAGAGAAAGAGGCTTGATTGAAATGGGTGATTGCGTGAACTGCAAATCTATAGATAATAGAGTTTCAGTATTTGTGTTGATAGAAGCATTAAAGACATTGAAAAATCATCCTTATGATGTTTATGCAGTTTTTACGGTACAAGAGGAAGTAGGGCTTAGAGGTGCAAATGTAGCTTCCCATAAAATTAATCCGGATTTTGGAATAGCATTGGACACTACCATCGCTTTTGATTTGCCAGGAGCTCAAGATCATGAAAAGGTTACTTCTTTAGGCGCAGGAACTGCAATTAAAGTATTAGATGCAATGACCATTTGTGATTATAGAATGGTGGAGTTTATGAAGCAAACAGCAGATAGAAACAGCATTAAATGGCAACCGGAAATCTTAACCGCTGGTGGAACTGATACCGCAGGCTTGCAAAGAATGGGTAAGAATGGAGCAATAGCAGGGGCTATTTCTATTCCAACTAGAAATTTGCATCAAGTAATTGAAATGGCTCACAAACAAGATATATTGGATTCCGTTCAATTATTAAATGCTTGTTTAGAAACCTTAGATAAGTATAATTGGGATCATTAATAGAGCCTATTAGGCATTTACTTGAGAGATTGTAATAATTACTTGATAGTGAGAATTAAATGTCGAACTTTTGTTTAATTAATTAAGAATAAAAATAAATATTATGAGAAATAGTTTGATGTTATTCGCCTCCATTTTTTTATTCAGTTTTTCAGCTGCCGCACAACAAGATGACCCTATCAATATTACAGGGGTAATTTTGGATGCTGAAAATATGGAACCTGTTCCATTTACAACAGTTTTAATTGGAGATGGAAAAAGTGGTACAGTTGCAGATAATTCAGGTTATTTCTCATTTTTAGCTTATCCTAGTGATATTATCACCTTCAGGAGCGTAGGTTATCAAAATTCTACCTTTGTAATTCCTAAATTATTAGAGGGTAAAACCTATTCTTTGATTGAGTTAATGGTACAAGAAAATGTTCTTCTGGATGAGGTAAAAGTTTATCCATTGCCAGACGCAGACTATTTCACGAATACCCTTGTTAAGAAGGAATTGACCGATGTTCAGAAAAAACAATTAGATGATTTTAAAAGGAATTTAAATAGTTTATTGGATAAACAATACGAACAAAATAATCCATATTATGATCAATGGAGATATGCCAGATTATATGAAATGACAGGCATAGTACCACCCAATAATTTCCTAAATCCCATGACTTGGAGTAATTTTATTAGAGATTGGAAAAAGGAGAATAATAAATAAATCTCGTTGCTGTAGATCAGACCTTGCAGGTTTTTAAAATCTGGAAGGTCTTTAGCACATCACCCTATCTCCCAGCTCTCAACTGTTATTTATAGCTATTTCCGGTCTGAGCTTCGGTGCTAACCTATTTCCTTGCGAGCTGGCAGCTTTGTTTTCTAATTTTGAAAATTGTGTTATCGAAACCTAAACACATCAACACTTACGCTCTTCAACACCTAAATCCCTATCATCACAAAAGCTCCCCAGTAAATTGGGTCTTTATACTCATTTCTGATTTCTTTCTTGGCATCAATGAAGGCTTGTCTTTTATCTCCTGTCTCTAGCCATTTTTCATAAAATGATACCATTAATTTCTCTGTAGCTTCATCAGAAACTTTAAATAAGCTCATTACTAAAGTTTTTGCACCAGCTACTAAGAATGACCTTTGTAATCCGAATACGCCTTCTCCACCATGTACTTCACCTAAACCTGTTTCACAAGCCGAAAGCACGACTAAATCTGTTTTATCCAAATTCAGGTTCATGGCTTCATAGGCTGTCAAAATTCCTGGTTCAATATTGTAATTAAAACGAGTTTTAGCTAATACATCACCTGCTCCTTTCAATAATAAGCCTGTATTCAATAATGGATTATCACTCAATTCATTTTTATTGAAGCTATTGCCTGGATTTCTATCTTCTTTTTCAGTAAAGAAACCATGTGTTGCAATATGGAATACACTAGGGCTATTAATTTCTTTTACTGTTTCTTCTGAAGCTTCCGTATCCATATATTTTGAGGTTGTCCAGTTATACTGACTAAATAATTTAGTTAGTTCATTAACCTCTTTTTTTGTTCCTGGTAAGTCGCTAATTTGTCTAGCTCCGGATCTAAATTCGCTAACATAATCTTGGCGTGAAGCTAAATAGAATTTAGGATCTCCAAATAAGAGTGCTGTTTTATCTTCCTGAGGGGTGTCTTCTTTCTCCTTTTTTAAGTATAAGTCTTTAGTGTTGCTGACTAGTACTATATTGGTTTTATCTAACAGATACTGCTTGTCCCCAATTGGAATAGCCTCTAAGTTGATTTGATTATAAACTCCATCTGGTGATAAATAGATAGTTTTATTCGTACCAATGGCTTTTTCAATTGGTTGCCAAAAGTTTTTATAAGAAAAGTTGTCGGTTATTCTGTATTTTATTGCATTCTGGTAATTGTTAAAGAATTTAGATTCCATATCATTGCCATTTTCCATCACAACAAACTCTGGTTTATCTATCTCTTCATTTTTTAAAATCAGCATTAAATAGACTACTGAATCAGTAATATAATGATCGAAATATTTGAACCTTACCATTTCTATGGCTACTTCATTTGGCTGTAGGGTTTCTTTAATCTGTTGCCAATTATATTCTTTTTGAATGATTCCTTCACTAAATAATTCAGACTGCTGGCTTAATGATTTCTCTATCAATTCAACATCTCTAGCTAACTGACTTAAGTCTATATTTTCACTTTCAAGCTGTTCCTTACTCATCGATATGGCATCTGAAAGCAACTCTTTTTTGTCCAGCCAATTAAAATACTGAGATTTTAAAGTGGAGTCATTACTGTTTAAAATTCTCTCACGCATCTTAATAGAACTGCTTAATAAAAGTCCTTTTGTTTTAAGGGCGTTATTATAAACAGTTTCTATCATTTCAGGAAATCGGTCATGCATGCTTAAAGCCATCGTATTGAAATAGTCATAATCATTCTTGATGGTGTTCCAATATTTAGTTTTTTCACGTTCACTTAAGGCCGGGAAATAGTCTTTGATGAAGCGGTTATAATTCTTCATCACCTCTTCAATGTAATCTTTGGCTTTTCTTTGATTTCCATCCATATAGTAAACCTTACTCATACGGGAAGTAGCTTTCACATACTCAGGATGTTGATCATTAAAGAATTTTTCATTAAGCTTTTGACTATCTTTGTACTCACTTTCAGCATCATTCCATCTTCTTTGTTTGTAAAAAATATCACCTCTGAGTATGTGAATGTCTGCGGCTTTTATATTATTTCTTCTACCAGCCTTTTCTTTCCATATGGTTTCTGATTGTTCCAAAAAGCTCAGGGCATCTTCCAGTTTATTTTCTGAGATGAAGAATCTAGCCAAATCTTTAAGCAAATCAGCATAAAGTGGACTTTTAACAGAAAATCTTTTACCTATAATCTCTTTTGCTTCAAATAATAAGTCTTGTATTTCTTTAGAATCTTCATTTCCTTTATAAAACATGACGATAGCTAACTTGGAAATGGAGGTTGCAACATCTACATGGTTTCTTCCAAATTGATTTTCAAGGATACTAATAGCTCTTTTATAAAATTCTTCAGATTTGTCGTAATCGCCTATTGTCTCATATAGCTCTCCTAGTAGTAAAATTGCAGGAGCATTTTTTGTGGATTTTTCTCCAAATACATTTTCAGATATTTCTAATGCTCTTCTGCCTAGTTCTTCAGTTTTAGTGTAGTCTCCTTTAATAAGTTGAAGCCTACCAAAATCAACCATTGGCAGTATAAGTTTCCTACTGTCATTCCCATATAAATCCTTATTTCTTTTTAATGCTTTAGTAAGAATTTGATCTGTCTCTCCATATTTTCCTACTTTCATATAAACAGATGCCATTTCTTGAGAGGCAATTAGTGGATTGTATTCAGGGCTAGGGATTGTATTAGCATATAATTTTTGAGATAACTCTAGCGCATCTTCAGCTTCATCAAAAAAACCTTTGATAGACATTAATTTAGCATATGTTTCTAATGCCTTGATGTAATAGACTACATTGAAATCACCATCAAATTTTTCTAATACTTGGAGCGACTCACTTATATTTTCTGCAGCTTTTTCATATTCCCCAATTTTTATTTGCAAATCAGCTACTAAGTTAAGCTCTTTTCCAAAATCTATATCTTGATTACCATATTTTACTCTAGTTATAAGTAGTGCTTCATCTAAAAGCTTGGAGGCTTTTTTAAATTCATCGTCAGCTTGATATGTGTTGGCTAAATGGTTTAAAAAAGTCACATATTTATAGTGCTTAGTAGTGATTTGATTTTCTATTTTTCCATAGTATTCTTTATTATAAATCTTTACAGCTTCTTTAAATTTATCAGTGTAATCTACCCAATGATGCGCTAATTCCAGTCTGCTGTAAGCTGTAGTGATGCTAGTGTCACCGTATAATATTGATTTTAATTTTATAATTTCATTAAGATAATTTTCAGCATTTTTATATTGATTTTTTGCTGAAGTAGCTTTTACTAAGGTTTCTAATAAATCAATTCTAATTGGATGGTCTGCAACTTTGAGACTATTATCTTCTGATAATTTTGCTGCAGTATTTTGTATTTTATTATAATCACCTCTTTTAAGGTTTAATTTAAACGATATATTGACTAGTTTAACAAAATGAGAGCTGCTTTTATCAAAACCAGTTTTCAATATTTTCTCTAAGTCTTTATTAAAAGCCAACGCTCTATTTATGTTATTCTCCTTAATGTCATTTAGTATAAGTTTTTCTAGATATTTAAGTGTGGCTGGATGATTTAATCCATTGGCAGATATAGAATAATTATAGGCATCTTTATAATAGCTGTAAGGTAATTCTCTAGTACCATTCTCTTCCAAAAATTCAGCGAAATAATATAGATGCTCTACAAAATATTTATTCTTTTTATCAAGCTTGTCTTGTATCCAAATTTCCCCAGTTGAAAAAGCTGAATCTGCTCTTCTGATTTCGCCTTTAAGCCTTAATGCATTACTTTTCAAAGTAATCATTCTGGCCGCATCTTCATATCTCTTTTCTAATTGATTTCTATTAAGGTTTTTGTCTTTATCGAGGGTTCTTTGCAAATAAAAAGCCTCTTCCTCATTGATTAATTTTAATGCTGTATTGTAATCTCCAATAGCGATTAATATTTCTGCTTTTTTAAGTTTCAGTTCATTCATATAAACTTCATCGGCAGCAGATGAATTTTCAAAAATCTCTATAGCTTTTTCTAAGTAATGAAAGGCTTTAACATAGTTTCCATAATTCACCATGTTTTGAGTGGCATCAGTTAAATTAATCCCATGACTAACGGAACTATATCCATTTGCTTTCTCGCTTATTTCTATAGCGTCATTATTGAGTTCATAGTAATTATTAAACTGGCCTCGTGCCCAATTATATTTTGCTTTTTTAAGTTTAGCTACTGCTATAAATTGATTTTCAGTACCAAATTTTTCAGCACTTTTACTTTCAAGTTTATTTGCAAATTTTAAAGCTTTATCAAATTTCCCCCGGTTAAACTTTTTTTCTGCTTTTTCTATATACTTATTATATTTCTCAACACTCTGCCCGTTTGAATCAAAATGAAAGTTTACTAAAAGAAATAATCCTAGTAATAATAGTCGAAAAAGTCTTTTTAAAGTATTCATATTGATTGAATTATTACAATTTATTATAAGATAAAGATAATAATATTTTTTTGATTCTCAGCTTGTTAATTCCTGATTGTAATCAGCTATTGAATTTTAGATTTACTTTTACAAAAGTATTTAAATTTTAAGAGTTATTCTAATTGTTATTCCTACTCTATTACTTATATAATATTATTAGTTTTGCAATTTGAATTTGTTTGAATTAGTCGTATACAGAAGCATACCAAGCGAGCAAGAATATTTTATGAGGAAATATAGTTTGTTGGGTATGCAAATAGCTGGACTATTTCATAGCCTGTCCAGACTAATGGAGGGGATGATTAAAAAGCAATAATATACAAATGAAAACTCAAGATTTTAAAGAACATATTAAGCGTAATTATCTACTGGCATACCCAGTTGTCTTGAGTCAATTGGGTCATGTATTAGTCGGTACAGCCGATTCTGTAATGGTCGGTAGAGTAGGGACTGAGGAGTTGGCTGCTGTTTCAGTTGCTAATGCTGTTTTTAGTGTTGCTATGATGTTCGGTATAGGAATCTCTTTTGGATTGACCCCATTGGTTGCCCAATCAGATGGTGAAGGAAATCATCGTGCTTCCATGCGTTTCTTAAAACATAGCTTTGTCATTAACTTTTTTTTCGGACTTCTTCTCTTTGCTATTTTACTATTTGGCGGATTTATTTTAGATGTTTTAAATCAACCGAAGGAAGTGGTTGTATTAGCGAAGCCGTACCTTGCCATCGTTGGATTTTCCTTATTGCCTTTTATGATATTTCAAACTGCTAAGCAATTTGCGGAAGGATTATCATTGACTAAACAGGCAATGTATATCACCTTGAGTGCTAATGTAATTAACATCATTCTCAATTATATTTTAATTTTTGGTAAACTTGGTTTTGAGCCTATGGGTTTAGTGGGGGCAGGTTGGGCAACACTCATTTCACGTGTTTTAATGGCTATAGTCATGATAATTTTCGTGAGATATTATAAGAAATTCAGAGTTTATTGGACATATTTTAAAGTTACCATTTGGAATTCAATTTCATTCAAACAGTTGCTTAATTTAGGAGTGCCAACTGGCTTTCAATATATTTTTGAAGTCGGAGCTTTTGCCTCTGCTGCTATAATGATAGGCTGGATGGGAGCCGTTCCTTTGGCTTCTCATCAGGTAGCCATGAATTTGGCTTCTATAAGTTATATGATGGCAACGGGGATTTCAGCTGCTGCAACCGTCAGAGTAGGAAATCAATTGGGACAAAGAGATATCCCCACTATGCGGATTGCGGCTTTCACTTGTTTTCTGATGGCCATTATCTTTATGAGCTTCACAGGCCTGCTTTTTATGGTATTGAACGATTATCTGCCGATGTTATATACTTCCGACCAGGAAGTTATTGGCATTGCTTCCTCCTTATTAATTATAGCAGCACTTTTCCAGCTTTCTGATGGAATTCAAGTAGTTGGACTAGGAGCATTACGTGGCATGGGAGATGTAAAACTTCCAACTTTAGTCACCTTTATGGCTTATTGGGTTATTGGTTTGCCTGCAGGCTATTTATTAGCTTTTACTTTAGGCTTTCAAGAAAAAGGGGTTTGGTATGGTCTGTTAATTGGTCTTAGTGTGACAGCTGTGATTCTATTTATCAGATTTAATAATAAAACTAAGAAACTAGCGGGTAAAATGAATCAAAGTATAACTGGGTGATATATCCAGCCTTCTTTTTTAGCAATTTCTAAAAGATCTTTTGGTATTGTTTTCTTGATTTTTGGAACTGATTCTAGAATCCCCCTATACCCCAGACCATAAACCGCACAAATTACGGAATCAGCAACATCAGTTTTTTCTTTTGCTTCCTGAAAATAGTATTCAAATCCTTCAATTTCGGCAAACCTTATATGCTCAAATATTTGTTGATATTTCTGGAAAACGGAATTCTTCTTTAAGATGGTACTTTTCAATAATCCGGGATATACTTCTATAGCCCTAATGTTTTTCTCCTGATCAAATGGTAATACTGAAAAGTCACTAAATTTCATTTTCAATTCTCCTATCAAAGTTATGGCTACAGTTGCATTGCTGGTCAAAAAGCTAAAGGAGGCACTTAAAGGCGTTTTGCAAAAATGATTTTTGATGTATAAATCAGTAGCTCGCCATGCAATAGGATTTTCTTTTTTACCATCTTGAAGTGTATTGAAAATATTGAGCGGGTTTTGATTAATGATTTCTTTGAATAACTCGGGAAATTGCAAAGGAGCATCGATTCCTAAAGTTATAATGTGAGTATGCTGATATTGACTTAATATTTCTTCTATTGTTTCTTTTATTTTGTAGATACTTAATTTTGTTGCCATTAAAAGTTTAATTTCGCTGTCAACATATTCCAAAATACAAAGACCATGATTTTTACCACTCCAACCCCCAACGTCCCAACCAATGGAAATTTCCTTATTTTTTAGTTCTCTTGTCATTTATTATTTTTAGGATTTAAAGTATGCAACATTTTTACAAGCAGATATACACAGTTTGGTGCGCAATTGTTTTCATTTGCTTATTCCTGCTATTATATCCTTTTTTTCTTATCATTATTGTCAATAAATCATGGCATAAACACTGTTATTATCTCAATAAGCTATGGGCTAATGTAGCTTTATTTCTAGTAGGAATTAAAACGCAAGTTGAAGGGATTCATAATATTAACCGCAATGAACAATACGTTTATTGTGCCAATCATTTTTCACTTTTAGATATAGTAAGTTTCGGTTTTGCACCTCATTCTGTAGTTTATGTAGGAAAAAGTGCTCTTGCCAAAATCCCATTATTTGGATATATGTTTCGTAAATTGCATGTGACTGTTAATAGAGCAAGTCCTACTAATTCATACAAAGCTTTACATCTTGCGCTTGAAAAAATGGGAGAGGAGAGGTCATTAGTAATGTTTCCGGAAGGGGGGATTCTGTCTAAAAGAATTCCGGAGATGAGTAGATTCAAAGATGGGGCATTTCGCGCTGCTATTACAAAACAAATTCCGCTTGTGCCTGTGAGCCTTCCGGATAATTGGATAATTTTACCTGATCGAAAAATCCCGTTGATTACAAGACGAAAAATGAGAATGATTTATCATGAACCCATTCCTACAATAGGACTCAATATGGAAGATGTACCTTCGTTGAAAGAACAGGTTTATGACAAAATAGCAAGTGAATTAGGAACACTACAAGAAGATGAGTATAAATAAAGAAACTTTGGAAAAGATCGCTCATTTGGCGCGATTACAGTTTGATGAAAAATCTGAGGAAAGAATGCTGAAAGACTTAAATAATATGCTTTCTTTTGTAGAGAAATTGCAAGAATTGGATACAGATAATATTGAGCCTCTGCAGTCCATGACTTTTGAGTCTAATCAATTAAGAGAAGATAAAGTAAAAGAGCACCTTTCTCATGAAGATGGTATGAAAAATGCTCCCAAAAAGGATGCTGACTATTTCAGAGTGCCAAAAGTAATTGAATAAGAAGAAAATGAATAATTTAAATTTCTGGAAAGATTGGCGTGGAAAATACAGGAGCATTTATCAGGTGCTCCTTTTTGTTTTCTTTTTATCAATAGTATATAGTTTTTATTCTCAATACAATAGTTATGACATTGCCTTTCCAAAGGAAGTAGCAAGGAAAACTCAAAGCATTGAATTATCTCTTCATAATGTTCAGGATTTTGTATTTGACTTACAGGTTCCTGCCCGCAGTTATGTAATTTTTCAATCTTTTCTTTCTCTGGATTCAGGCTTTAATTTAAGGGATACTTATCTTCTAATTGCGATTATTTTTTGTTGCTTCAGTATCATGATGACAGCCGCTACTTATCTCAGTAGGTGGTGGTTCATTATTTTCCAATCTGTTTTTGTTATTTGGATTATTACATTGAAACTACAATTCCTGAATATATTTGGGATTGATAATCAGTTGTTCACATTTGTTTTTGTTGGACTTTTCCTCATTGCAGGTTATTATTTTCACGCATTCAAAGATGATGCAGGCCTTTTTCAGAGGTGGCTTGCTTTTGCATTGATTTTGATTGCTTTACTTTCATTAGTAATTATAGGCTCCACCGTGGAGGCACCAGTGGTATTTATGGCGCATCATGGAATTATAGTCCCGATTATAATTACCATTATTTTTATCTTCAATGTTGCTTATGATATTATTTTGCACATCCTTTATTTATTAGCAGGAAATAAGAGTAGTGATGGAAGCTCAAATCTTTCACATTTTCTCATCATTTCAATACTTTATCTAATTTATGTAGGCTTGACTTTTGCTAAAAATGATAATTTAATAGATGTCGAGATCATTTACCTTAATGAATTTTTATTGTTTGGAGTTTCTGCAGTTTTAGGTATTTGGGGTTTTAGAAAAAGAAGTGAATTAATCAAAAGGCAATTAATATTCCGACCATTAGGTGGCTATGTATATTTGGCAATGGGAATTATGGCTTTTTCTGTTCTGACATGGGTATTTAGAAATGGAAATGACCCACTCATGGATACATTTGAGGACATGATTATTTTTTCTCACTTAGGTTTCGGTATTTTATTTTTCATTTATGTGCTTTATAATTTTGTAGGCTTATTAAAAGCAGGTCATGGGATTTATCCTGTAGTTTTCCGACCTGTTAATATACCTTATAATTTGGTAAGAGCTGTTGGCTTTGGTATTGTGGTGGTTTTGATATTAAGGACTTCTTATTTGCCTTATTATCAGGCGATATCAGGCTATTATAACGGGCTAGCTGATTATTATGAATATATAGGCGAGGAGGAAAAGGCAACAACAACTTTTAAAATAGCAAGACAATATGCCTCTACTACTCATAAACATAATTTTGAAATTGGTAAACGTAAATATGAAGCTAAAAAATGGGCTGAAGCTTCTGCCTATTTTTCTCAAGCCAATTTCAAACGACCGAGTGTTCAAGCATATTTAAATAAGGTACAAGCCCAGTTAAATGCAAGTCTTGTATTTGAAGCACTATTTACTTTGGAAGATGCTCAGCAAGTTTTTCCGGATAATCCTTATATTTTAAATATGAAGGGCTTGATTTTTGAAAAATTAAATAGAACTGATTCCTCCTTTATCTATTTTGATGCTGCTGAAAGAGCGGCCAAAAGAGGAGAGGCCGCTAATGTTGCTCAAGTAAATCGCTTAGCGTTATTTGCTAAAAATGGAATAGATGAAGAATTACCTGAACAATCTACTCTAAATGGTAAATCCGTAGCGTATCAGGCTAATTATTTGGCGTTGGCTAATAGAAAAAGAGCCTTTATTGATAGCATAGATTTAGAAGCTACTAAAATTCCAGAGATACTTACTTATAATGATTTTTCTTTCATTTTTAACCTGACATTGAATAAGTCTATCAATTATGAAGATTTTAAATCAGATACTATTAATTGGCTAGGCCAGATTTCAGAAAATCAAGATTTTGTGAAATCCTTAAAATATGCCTCTTCCTCTAGATTGAACTATGCAGGTAAAATTAATGATGCTTATAGTTTAATTTATGAATTAGAAAATGACGATATATCAGATGCTGACTTTTATTATTTATTGCATGGTCTTTGGCTAATGGAACAGAAAGAGTATTCAGAGGCGGCTGATCATTTTACTAAGGCGGCTGATTTGAAAATAAGTAAAGCCGATACCTATCGCACCATTGCTTTAATTTTGGACGAAAGATTATTTGAAGCTGCTCAAGTTTATGAAAAACAGCTTGAGTCTCAATCCATTTCATCTGATTTGCTTCAGAATGATCCTTTATTTCAATTTTTGCAAGGGAATCCATCTGCTTTGCCTGATAGTTTCAAGTATTTATGGCTGAGAACCAATACATCATTACAAAAAGAAGAAAGAGATTCCATTGAAGGGCTATTAACAGGATCACCATTTCTCACATTGCTAAAACTTAATGAGGTTGAGGGAGAAATTATAAAAGGTGATTTTGAAAGCGCAAAGGAATATTTAGTTGGAGTAGAAATACCTCAGGAGGAAAAAGGCTTAATTATCTATAAGAATAACCTTAGAGCTTTAATCGCAACTATTACCCAAGATAATCAATTAGGAATGCAAGTAAAGGAGTCCGAATTACTTAAATATCCCTATAATTATCAATTAGTTTGGGATGCATACAAACAAGCAGAAAATAAGGATACTGATAATTTGAATAAGACCATGGAGAGATTAGGTCGTGAAAATGCTTTTTTTGAATCAGCGGTGCTTTTTAGTGCTGATTATTTCAGAAATCAGGATAAGCCGGAAAAAGCCTATGAAATTTTAGTAGAAGCGATCCGTTTGAATTCTGGTAGCACTGCCTTGTTAAAGGCATATACTTTACAGGCTTTAAGATTAAATTTGAGCTCCTATGCGGAGGAATCTTATAGGGAATTGGAAATGTTATTGACCACAGGTGAGTGGGAGAAGTTTTCACAAGAGTATGAAAGTATAAAAGAAGAAGTAGAACAAATACCATGGTAATTTCCGTTTATCACAAATCAATTGTAGAAATCATACTTCTGAATTAAATTTTGATCTTAAACTATCAATGAATAATAAAATTAATGAAACAATCTGTAATTCAAACCAAAGACATAGCTAAGATATATAGAATGGGGACTGAAACAGTGGAAGCACTAAAATCAGTCACTATCAATATCGATAAAGGAGAGTATGTTGCTTTTATGGGGCCATCTGGTTCCGGTAAATCAACTTTGATGAATATTATTGGATGCTTAGATACGCCTACTAGAGGTAGTTATCAATTGGCCGGGCAAGATGTAAGTGAAACCTCTGAAAACGATTTGGCTGAAATCCGAAACAAAGAAATAGGTTTTGTTTTCCAAACATTTAATTTGCTGCCGCGACAATCTTCATTGGAAAACGTGGCATTACCATTGGTTTATGCAGGTTTTAGCAAATCAGAAAGAGAAGAAAGAGCCTTGGAAGTATTGAGTAGTGTTGGATTGGGTGATAGAGCTCATCATAAACCTAATGAGCTTTCTGGGGGTCAACGACAAAGGGTGGCGATTGCCAGAGCTTTGGTAAATAACCCTAGTATTATTTTGGCTGATGAGCCAACAGGTAACTTGGATTCTAAGACTTCCCATGAAATCATGGAATTGTTCCAATTACTTCATGATCAAGGAAATACAATTGTAATGGTGACTCACGAAGATGATATTGCACAGTATGCTCACAGAATTATTCGGATGAGAGATGGCTTAGTGGAAAGTGATCAAATAAATGAAGATTTTACAAGGGTGGGGACAGAAATGGCTCCTTAAAATTATTCAATTTAATTCTATCTATATGTTGTAAGTAAGATTGATTAAATTTAGATTTGAATATGAGCGAAATTTCCTACCCCATAAAATTATTGATAGCTGATGACCACGAAATTTTAGCCAGTGGTATGTCATCTATTCTTTCTAATCATGAGGATTTATCTATTTTAGGTACGGTTTCAAATGGACAGGAGGTTCTTAATTTTTTGGGCAAAAATGAAGTAGATGTAGTAATAATGGATCTGAATATGCCTGTTTTAAATGGGATTGAGGCTACAGAAATCATTAAAAAGAAATTTCCGAATACAAAAATATTGATCCTTTCTATGTTTGACAGAGAAGGCTATATTCAAAACGCATTGGATGTGGGGGTTGATGGATATGTGCTGAAAAATGTAAGTGAGGATGAAATTATTTCTGCTGTTAAAAGAATAATGGAAGGTAAAACCTATTTCTCACAGGATGTAATGGCAAAAATGGCCATGAAAATGAGAGTTTATGGTGAGTCGGAGGGAGGAGTTAAATTGACTGATACCGAAAGAAAGATATTACAGCATTTAAGCGAAGGCGATACTTCTGGAGAAATATCTGATAAATTGGATTTAGCTCCGAATACAATTGCCTCATATCGTAAGTTATTATTACAAAAATTCGAAGCTAAAAACGTTTCTCATATGGTCAAAATGGCATTTGAAAAAGGTTATTTAGGTTGAAATACCAACTCAATTTTTTATAATGAAGTATTATATCATTGCTGGTGAGCGCTCAGGCGATCTTCATGGCGGTAATTTGATTAAAGCACTAAAATCACAACTCCCTGATTCAGAAATTCGCTGTTGGGGAGGTGATGCCATGGAAAATGCAGGTGGTGATTTGGTGGTTCATTATAGAGAAATGGCCTATAAGGGCTTTTTAGAGGTTGTAAAACACCTCGGAGCCATTCGAAAAAAAATAAAATTCTGCAAAGAGGATATTTTAACTTTTAAGCCGGACGCCATAATTCTGATTGATTATGCAGGCTTCAATATGAGGATTGCCAAATTTGCAAAAGCCTATCATATTCCGATTCACTACTATATATCTCCTAAAATATGGGCATGGAATCAGAAAAGAGCCCATAAAATCAAAAAGTTTGTAGATTATATGTATGTAATCTTACCTTTTGAAAAGGAATTCTATAAGCGATATAATTTTGAAGTAGATTATGTAGGTAATCCTTTATTGGATGCTATCCGTGATTTTAAACCTAGTGATGATTTCTCCTTTAAAGATAAAGATGTTGTAGCTGTTTTACCTGGAAGTCGAGAGCAAGAGGTTACACACATGCTCGATAATTTACAAAAAGTAACTCAAAAATTCCCGCAAGAACATTTTGTGGTGGCTGGAGTAAAAAATTTGGATAAGTCGCTGTATGCAAAAGTTGAAAATCAACCCAATGTGAGCT
>NZ_JAGXGF010000165.1 GCF_024636815.1 Marivirga sp. | reverse complement strand
GGAATGGAGAGAGTGGCTTAAGGCATCTGAATATAAGCCGACTGTAAATATTGAAAATCATGATACAATTGGAATGATTGCCTTGGATTTGCATGGTAATTTATCAGGGGCCTGCACCACCAGTGGTATGGCCTATAAAATGCATGGAAGGGTTGGGGATTCTCCAATAATTGGGGCAGGATTATATGTGGATAATGAAGTGGGAGCAGCTGTGGCTACGGGGCATGGAGAAGAAATTATAAGAGTGGTAGGATCTCATTTAGTTGTAGAGCAAATGCGCCATGGGAAATCACCTCAGGATGCCTGCGAAGCCGCTGTTCAACTCATTCTTAAGAAATTTAAACTTAGAGGAGAGGATTACTCCACTACCCAGATAGGTTTTATTGCATTAAATAAAGACGGTGAATATGGTTCTTACAGTCTCCAAAAAGGATTTAATTTTGCTGTTTTAAGTAAAAAAAGCGGAAACAGATTAGTAGATGCCGATTATTTAGTAAAATAATGGGGGAGTATCTCATAAACTGGGATACCTATCACCCATTAAATAATTCTGAGCAGAAGCACAATTTTATACTTCAAACTTCTTACCTCAGGCTCCCAACTACATCTAACTTCTAGTAAAACCTCCCAGTTCTAAAAGCACCAGACAAAGCAACAGGAATTTCTGCCTCAGCTTGAATAACAGTAGCTTTAGCTTTTTGCACACGAGCTAACATTTCCTGCTCAAGTGCTACAGCCATTGCTCTTCTTTTTTCTGCTTTTGCTTTTGCTATATTCAAATCTGCAGAAGCCTGGTCAATTTGAAGGAAAGCTCCAATATTTTTCCCAATATCTATATCGGCTATGTCAATGGATAAAATCTCAAAAGCGGTTCCAGCATCTAAGCCATCTGCTAATACTTTTTTAGAAATGCTTTCAGGATTTTCTAAAACTTCGTAATAGGTTTTAGCTGTTCCTATGCAAGAGATAATTCCTTGACCAACACGGGCTTTTATAGTTTCTTCGCCTGCTCCACCTACTAATCTTTCTAAATTGGTTCTTACTGTAACTCTTGCTTCAGCTACTAACTGAATACCATCTATGGATACTCCTGTGATTGAGGGAACTACAATCATATAAGGAGTAACGGAAACCTGAACGGCTTGTAAAACATCTCTCCCTGCTAAATCTATAGCGGTGGCTTGCTTGAATGATAATTTTAGATTGGCTTTATCTGCCACTATTAAAGCTTTAATGACGTTTGGTAAATTACCATTAGCCAAATAATGTGTTTCCATTTCTTCAGTGGTGACATCCAAAATACCCGCTTTTGTGGCATTAATCATAGAATTAGCGATTAATACAGGGGGTACTTTTCGGAATCGCATAAATACTAATTCTAACAAATTGATTCTTACGCCCGAAAAAATGGCAGTGATCCAAATGTTAATAGGAAATATAAATAAGAAGATCCATAAGCCAACCAAAATGGCAACTAAGAGGATTATAGAATTAAATGCCATTGGATATCAGCTTTGTTTAGTGTGCAGAAAGGTAGTGAATTGCTAGGATATATTATCTTGATTAAATACATTTTATTTTAGCTATTGTATTTAATTATCCCAAAATCTTGGTGCTATATTAAAAATCTAAACCTTTTTAACTTAAACCAAAAATAGTCATCTTCATTTTATATTTTTGAATTCATAAATATCAATCATGCTCGTCAGAAAATCATATCGTACTCAAAAAGCAGGTTCATTCTGTAGATTAAAATTAGTTGAAGAAGAATTATCAAATCCTGATGCACATGAAGTGCAAGTTAAAATTAAAGCGGTTGGATTAAATTTCGCTGATATTTTTGCCATTTTAGGTTTATATAGCGCTACCCCTGAAGGGAGCTTTATTCCTGGTTTGGAGTACTCAGGTGAAATTATAGCTAAAGGAGAAAAAGTTACTGATTTTGAAATAGGAGACCGAGTGATGGGTGTTACTCGCTTTGGAGCTTATACTTCTCATATCAATATTGATGCGGCTTATGTAAATAAAATTCCAGAGAACTGGTCATTTGAAGAGGGGGCCTCATTTTTAGTACAGGCTTTAACTGCTTATTATGGGTTGTTCCATTTGGGAAATTTACAAAAGGGAGATACAGTTTTAATTCATTCTGCAGCAGGTGGGGTAGGCCTTTTAGCAAATAGAATGGCTCTAAAAAAAGGGGCTTATACTATTGGGACAATTGGTTCTGCTGCTAAAATTGATTTACTCAAAAAAGAAGGCTATCATAAATATATTGTTCGATCGAAGCATTTTAAAAAGGATTTGGAACAAGCCTTAGCCGGCCGAGAGTTAAATCTGATTATGGAATGCATAGGAGGGAAGATTTTTAAAATCGGGTATGATATGCTGGCACCCCAAGGACGTGTAATTAATTATGGATCAGCTCGATACGGAGATACTAAAAACTCCCCAAACTGGCCTAGATTGGCATGGTTATACTTAACTCGTCCTAAAATAGACCCTCAGAAAATGATCGAAAGCAATAAGGGTATTTTAGGATTCAACTTAATATGGTTGTATGATCGGAAAGAGTTGATGCAGCAAATATTAAAGGAATTGGAACAACTCAATATGGAAGCTCCTTTTATTGGTCATCGTTTTAAGTTTGAAGAAATGCATAAAGCACTGAAACTATTTCAATCTGGGAAAACAATGGGCAAAGTGGTGCTGACTTTGGATTAAATACAAGACTCTCTTGATTTACTTTCGGACCTGCGGTACTAACCTAAGGGCTCCAGGTCATCCTACATCCATCACCCTACACCCCTCAGTCAACTTTCTTTCTACGCTAACATGTGTACCTAACAACTTAAAAACCTACAAACCTAATCACTTCAATACCTTCTCCTTTACAAATTGCCAAAACTCCTTTCTTTCTTCTGCTGAGGTTAAAAGTGATTTGAAAGTACTTCCAAATGATGGGCGTTCTTTTTTTGCAGGCTTAATATTAGGCATAGGAGCGGGTTCTGGTTTAGGCTGAGGGGCAGCATCAGTTTTTTGCTCCTCAGATTTTTTCATACCAAAATTCTTTGGATCAATTTTTTCTGCATCTTTATAATGCTGTTCTGCTTTTTTATGATTGCCCATTTTACCTAATACCAAGCCTAGATTATTATGAGAAATGGCATCTTCAGGATCGAGTTCTAAAGCTTTTTGATAATCCTTTTTAGCGCCTTCCAAATCATTCATATGATCTTTTATAAAAGCTCTACTAGCATATCTAAAAGGATTTTCGGGTTCCATTTCCACCGTTTTGTTAAAATCAGCCATGGCTTTATCATGCTGCTTTGCCATATAGTAAATAAGTCCCCTTTCTGCAAAAAGCTCTGCACTTTCAGGTTTTAGTTTAATGGCTTTACTTAAATCAGACTGAGCGGCTTGATAGTCTTTTATTTTGAAGTATGCTTTACCTCTTTGATAAAATGCAGCTGGATTTTGATTGTTTTGCGTAATGTATTGAGAATACAAATGTATTCCTTGTTTAAAATCTCCTGTCTGGCAGTAAGAGGATGCACTAGCTAATAAAATATTAATATCTTCCATTAATTTTTTATATCAATTATATGGGTTCTAAAATTAAATTACACAAACATTAGTCATTTTATCTGATTTTCAAATAGTTACCAATGGTTCTGGTGTATTTGCCTAATAGGCTCTAATTAAATTAAAAACAAATCTATTACAGATTATAACTATAGAAAAGCATGCGAGTTTAATAATTCGAAATTTTAACTATTATTTACTGTTATTCTCTATGAAATCTTCAATCCAATCGTAGGTTTTATTATTACTATTAAAAAATTGAAGAATCATAGGTATATGCTTTTTGCCCTCTTGAAGATGATAATTGGGGTCGGGTACTATTTTTCTATACTCTTCCAAAAATCTTTTAGTACTGGAAAGTATCCCAGGCAAGGTATTTCCTCCCATCATAATGAGTAAAGATGGATCATTGTCATCAATAAAGTAAATGGGAGAGTGCTCTTTCCAAATTACAGAATCGTTAGTGAATGTTTTTAAGTAAGAAGTACCTGCAGGATAATTCTTTTTCTTTAAAAAGGTGTACATGTCCAGTCCGGCCGCATCAATTAAAATCGCCCCTTTAATGGGATTTTTTATACCTAATGGTTCAAAGTATTCATCTTTGGTGCTCAGTAGTGCTGCTAAATGGCCTCCTGCAGAGTGGCCAGAAACAAAAATCTGGCTTGAATCACCGCCATATTCGTCTATATTTTCTTTTACCCATTTCACAGACTGAGCCGTTGCCTTTGTCATATCTGAAATAATATATTCCGGACTTAAGGGATAATCAATAATAACTGCCACAATCTCCTTACGGGCTAATCTTTTACCGAAAAAACTATAGAGTTCTTTTTTACCTGAATCCCAACTACCACCATGGATAAAAATGAATACCGGCTTAAGTTCTTCTGACTTTTTAGGCGAAAAAATGTTAAGACTTTTTTCTGGTAAATTCTCATCAAACCCCTCCTTCATATAAGTTATATCTTTACTTTTGGTAACCTTACAGGAAGATAATGATACCATTAAAATGAAGAGTAAGGAAGGAAATGAAATTTTTATTATTTTAGTAGATTTAATCTTTAACATACTATTTTAACTCTTTCGATATTTTTAAGTTTGGCCTTTGTAGATATTCCGTAAAGAGAAAGGTATTATTTTATTTACCATTAGACAGAATGTTATAGGAAAGACTATCTAGGAAAATTATTTTTGATTTTTTAAACAAACATTATGATACAAGCTTGGATGCGAGGTGTTCTATTGATCGCCTCAGTTTATAATATGGCATGGGCAGTTTTTCTTTTCTGGAGTCCCAGTAGTTATTTGAAATGGATGACAGAAGGAGCGCAAAGTCAAAATGAATGGGTGTTTTATCAAGCAATAGGTATTTTAGTGGTGGCCATAATGCTGTTCATGGGTTTTTTAAAACCTCTTAAGTTTAGATGGCTTATTTTAATTTCCTTCCTTGCAAAATTATTCGGGGGTATTGCAGTTTATTTATTAATTATGGATGCCCAATTCACCAAAAAATTTATGTTCCATTTGCTAATGAATGATTTGGTATGGTTAATTCCCTTACTTTCAATTGTTTTGGCCGCATTCAAATCAGAAAAAAGCCGTTGAACTATAATCAGTTGTTCAGAGAAGGTATTTTAATTAAATCGCTTTAAAATTTTATCAAAATGAGATATATCTTATCTATTTTTCTATTCTTTACTTTTGTTGCTTCCATTAATGCTCAGGTAAAAGAGCCGATTTCAGCATCTGAAATTTTACATCAGATGGAAAAATTAAGAAATACAACTCGTGTTTTATACTTGGCAGCACATCCTGATGATGAAAATACTCGATTGATAGCTTATGTTGAAAATGGTAAAAAGTTTGATGCGGCTTACCTATCGCTTACCAGAGGAGATGGTGGTCAAAATGTAATAGGACCAGAGTTAAGAGAAGGTTTAGGATTAATAAGAACTCAAGAATTATTAGCGGCCAGAGAAATAGATGGGGGTAAACAATTCTTTACTCGGGCCAATGATTTTGGATACTCTAAAAACCCTGATGAAACTTTTAATAAATGGGGTAAAGAAGAAGTGTTGTCCGATGTGGTGTGGACTATTCGTAATTTCCAACCAGATATAATTGTAACAAGATTTAATAAAACACTAGGTATTACACATGGTCATCATACCGCTTCTGCAATCTTAGCTCATGAAGCTTTTGATATGGCGGGTGATGAAAGTGCCTTTCCTGAGCAATTGAAATGGACCACGACCTGGCAACCAAAGAAAATCTATTGGAACACTTCTTCATGGTTTTTTAGAAGGAATGAAGATTTTGACAGATCACAATATATTACTGAAAATGCTGGTGGATATTCACCTCTTTTAGGAATTTCCTATACAGAAATGGCCGCACTAAGTAGAAGTAGACATAAATCTCAGGCCTTTGGTACAGCTGGAAGCAGGGGAGATGAGATTGAATATTTTGAATACTGGGATGGACCTGAAAATGAAAAGGAATTGTTTTCCGGACTGGATCATTATTGGGGCAATTTTAAAAATGGTAAAATAATCCAGAAAGCCATAGATAAATTAATTAATGATTTTCAGTTTAAGCAACCAGAATCCTCAATTGATCAACTATTCGTAATTAAAAATCTGATTGAGAAACTTAATGAATCTGCTGTCAAAAAGGATAAATTAAATGCCATAAAAAAGCTAATCCTTAATTGTGCAGGCTTTTATCATCTATTTTATCATGACAATCCTTATGCATCTCCTGGAGATCAAATTAATGTAAATATGGAATTGGTAAATCGATCAACTGTTGATATTCAGGTAGTTGATGCAAATGTAAATTCTCTTGGAGAAGAGTTATCGATTTCGGGTATTTTGGATAATAATCAAGTAAAATTAGAGAGTTTTGCGGTCAGTATTCCAGCTGATTTTACATATTCTAATCCTTATTGGTTAAATGATCCTTCTGCTAATGGACTTTATAAAGTGGAAGATCAAAAATTAATAGGGAAAGCAGAAAATGATCCCGCTATTGTTGCTGGAGTTAATTTGAAAATTAACGGTAATGATCTTTATTTCGAAAGTCCATTAAAATATAAAAGCTCAGACAGAATCAATGGAGAGATTATTCAGCCATTATATATTATCCCACCTCTATCAATAGAATTTGACGAGAAGGTTTCAATTTTTACTACTGGAAGTCAGGAAAAAGAAATTTCTATAAAAATCAAAGCACTTAAAGACGATGTTTCAGGTAGTTTGGAATTGGAATTACCTAAAGGGTGGAAAGCTAAAACGGATGATGGTGATCTATCCTTTGAAAATTTAGTAAGGAATTCCTCCAAAGATTTCAAAATCAAGATTACCTCAGGCGGAGATGAAGGAAAGTTCGATTTAAAAGCCTTTGTTAAAATTAAAGATAAAACTATTGATAAAAGTGTTCAGGAAATCCAATATGATCATATTCCTAATCAAATAATCATAAGAGATGCACAACAAAAATTAGTTTTAGCAGATGTAAAAATCAAAGGTGAAAAAATTGCATATATAGAAGGAGCAGGAGATGCAGTAGACGAAGCATTGATTGCCATGGGATATAAAGTTGATTTTATTGATATAGAAAAAATCAGTTTAGAGGAATTGAAAAAATATGATGCTGTGGTAGCTGGAATTAGGGCATATAATGTGAATCAAGCATTGCAAATACATTATGGTAAATTGAATGAATATATGAATTCTGGTGGTGTTTATATGGTTCAATATAACACAACTTACAGTTTACCTGATACGGATTTCTGGCCATATCCCCTAAATTTATCCAGAGATAGAATAACAGTTGAGGAGGCTACTATGGAATTTGTAAACCCAGAGCATAGGGCTTTAAACTATCCTAATAAAATAACCTCTTTAGATTTTGAAGGATGGGTTCAGGAAAGAGGGCTTTATTTTCCTAATAAATGGGATAAGCAATATGAGCCAATTTTAGTTGGGAATGATCCGGAAGAAATACCTAAAAAAGGAGCTTTATTAATAGCTGATTTTGGAAAAGGAAAATTTGTTTATACCGGCTTAAGTTTTTTTAGAGAACTTCCTGCTGGCGTTCCTGGTGCCTATCGTCTTTTAGCCAATTTATTAGCCCCAAATCCAAAATAATGAACAATTATTCACCCGTTCATCAAAATATTTTGATGGTTGGTCGATTAAATGTTTAAACATGGAAACAAAAAACATACTTTCGTGTTTAATGTATTAACAGTACATAGAAAAGTAAGGGTTACTTAATAAGAATTAATTAAAATATTTAATAAAATGAAATTAGAAGAAGAAATTAAGCAATCGAAGTTTGAAACCGAAAGGCAAAAAGCTATTTTGAATGTTATTTATACTGCTAATTGGATTGGTTCCGTGCAGCATAAGATTTTCAAAAAGCATAAACTTACTTCACCTCAGTATAACGTTTTAAGGATATTAAGAGGGAAATTTCCTGATCCTTTAACTGTTTCCTCTATACAGGAAAGAATGTTGGATAAAATGTCTAACGCTTCACGTTTGGTTGACAAATTAGTTGAAAAAGGCTGGGCAGAGCGTTCAACCTGTATGTATGATAGAAGGCAGGTTGATGTAGTTATTACTACAGCGGGTCAAAAATTATTAAAAGAAATAGAACCTGAATTATTGAATTTCCACAACGAAGAGATGGTTTTAACAGAAGAAGACGCTGAGGCAGTTAATAATGCATTAGATAAGATAAGAGGATAATTTTTTTTATATTGGGTTGTTTTAATCAATGAAAATTAAAATGAGCCTGATAGCTAACATAGGGAGATATTTATTTGCCATACCAATGGTGATTTTCGGGGTATTTCATTTTGTAAACACAAGAACTTTACAAAATGTAGTACCCTCTTTTATTCCAGGCCAAACTTTATGGGTTTATTTAACTGGTGCTGCATTAATAGCGGCAGGAATCAGTATTTTAATTAAAAAACAAGTTCAATTAATATCAAATCTACTTGCTCTAATGCTTTTGGTTTTTGCTTTATTTGTGCATTTACCATTGGCTATAGAGGGAGATCAGCTGGCTTCAAGTTCCTTATTAAAAGATATTGCTTTAGCTGGTGGAGCATTAATTTTAGGGAATTATTTTAAAACAAACTAATCAGAATTTATGAAAATTATCAAACGAATATTAATTGGCTTATTAATTGTTTTGATTGGTTTAGTAGTTATTTATCTTTTAGGGCCTAAAATTGACACCCCATCATTTTCTCAAACCCTTCCTGAAATACCTGCTGATATCCTCACAATAGAAAGTTGGGTTGATGAAAAGGAGAGTGAATTAACTGATATTAAAGCTAATAATCAAGCTCAAATAATTTGGAATGATGAAAAATTTACTCGAACTGAATATGCCGTAGTATATCTTCACGGTTTTGGAGCTAGCCATCAAGAAGGATATCCCGTCCACAGAAATTTAGCGGATAGTTTAAAAGCCAATTTATTTTTAGCTCGACAAAAAGGCCATGGATTATCATCTCAAGAAGCTTTTAAAGGGTTAACGGCAAACTCTTATATGTTGTCTGCCATGGAAGCACTTTCCATTGGGGAACAACTAGGAGATAAGATTATTTTAATAGGTACCTCTACTGGTGGGTCTCAAGCCATATGGTTAGCAGCTCAATTCCCTGATTTAATTGAAGCTCTTGTTTTATATTCTCCTTATATTGCCTTGAAAGACCCTTCTAATGAGAAATTGGTTTTAGGCCCATGGGGAGAGACTTTTACAAAGTGGGTAATGGGTGGAGACGTTAATCATGAAGTTAGACCAGACTCTGTGGCGGCTTACTGGTCTGAATATTATCACATGGATGCTTATTACTCTCTTTTTAGTATGATTCATGAAAGTATGCAGCCGGAGGTTTTTAAAAAGGTAGAATGTCCGGTTTTCATGGCATATTATTATAAGGATGAAGATAATCAGGATCAGGTAGTATCAGTTACAGCCATGAACCAAATGTTCGAACAATTGGCTACAGAAAACAAAAAAGCATTAGCATTTCCAAAAACAGGCAATCATGTCATTGCTTCCGATTTACGTTCCGAGGATTGGATAGGGGTAAGAGATAGTACTTGGAAATTTATTAAATCCTCAGTTTTAAAGTAAATTTTAATTCATTTATCGCTTTTTTAAATCTTTAGCATAATTCTTGTTTATTTGCAGTTTAGATTTAAAAAGTGAATGTTTGTAGCATTTCAATTCAATAAAATTTGAATGAAAAAAATAGATAAATTAATTCTCAAATCATTTATTGGCCCCTTTCTCATCACATTTTTTGTGGTGGTGTTTATTCTATTAACCCAATACATGCTCAAATATTTTGATGACTTTGTGGGCAAGGATTTAGGTTTTGAGGTGTTTACCGAATTAATAGCATATTTCAGTATTAATATGACTCCAATTGCCTTTCCACTGGCAGTATTGTTGTCATCGCTTATGACTTTTGGAAATTTAGGAGAGCATTTTGAATTAACGGCTATAAAGAGTGCTGGTATTTCTCTCGTAAGAGTTCTGAGACCTCTTTTTGTATTCGTGGTTTGTTTGAGTGCATTGGTATACTATTCCAATAATTTTATTGTGCCAAAAGCGAATCTTGAGGCTTACAGTTTACTTTATGATATCAAACAGAAAAAACCTTCAATTGATATAAAGGAAGGGGCATTTTATGGTGGAATACCTGGCTATAGTATAAAAGCGAATAAGAAATACGATGATGATAAATCATTAGGAGATCTTATTATTTACAATCATTCCAAAAAGAAGGGAAATACTGAAATTATCTTAGCTGATTCAGCCTTGATGTATACTATTTTAGGAGATAAATATTTAGTAATGGAGCTTTTCGATGGAAAAAGCTATACTGAAGAAGATGCGACAAAGCCTAATAAACCATCTAATTACGTTAGAAATGTTTTTCAACATAATAAAGTTGTTTTCAGTTTGGCATCTTTCGAAATGGAAAGAACAGATAAAGATTTGTTTTCTTCTAATCGGCTAATGAAAAATGAGCAAGAGTTACGAAATGATGTTGATTCGATGCGTAATGATATAATTGATTCAAAAAGATCTATTTATAGATATACTCCACGCTTTTTCAATATTCACTTGGATGATGTTGATGAAATTAAGCCTCAATCTGTTGAATTATGGGAGAAAATGAGAGCAGATACCACTAAAACAGATGGTTTAGCAGAAGAGAATTCAAGCGATTTGTCAAACGAAAATATTGAAACTAATGCAGCTAAGGTTAATAAAGAGAAATTAGTAACCGCAAAAGGTCTTGTACCGGAGAGGGTAGAAGATGCAAAAAAAGTTAAAATCAAGAATGTTAAAGATATTAAAGCATATGATTCAGCCATAGTTAATAAAGCGGATAGTTTTTTTAACACAATCAATAGAGGAAATCTTTTAAATGTCGTTGACAAGCCTAGATTCGCTAAAAATAGATTGAAAGGAGAAAACAGAAGGATTGAAAATAGGGAATTTGAAAGCAATGTTTACGGTATTGAAGCCAATTCAAAGCTTTCCCAAGCGGTGGCATGTATAGTGATGTTTTTGATTGGCGCACCTTTAGGGGCGATTATTAAAAAAGGAGGCTTAGGTTTTCCTGTTATAGTTTCAATTTTATTTTTTATTGTTTCTTATGTTATCAATACTACCGGGATAAAATTAGGTAGGGCAGGAGATATAAGTAATTTCTGGGCAGTTTGGGCTTCTAATTTTATTTTGCTTCCGTTTGGTTTATTCTTTCTAAGACAAGCCAGAAATGATTCCAGATTATTTGAAACTGACTATTATGCTGTAAAGATTGCTAAAGTTTTCAAATTTTTTAAAAAGGAAAAATAAGCAGTGTTTTTGATCACAAATAATTATACGTATATTTGCGCCTTAAAATATTTTAATAAACGCTAACTATGTATTTAGACACAGAAAAGAAAAAAGAGCTGTTCAAAAATCATGGTCGGTCAAAAGCAGAAAATGATACAGGTTCGGCAGAATCTCAAATTGCGCTTTTCACCTTCCGAATTGGTCATTTAACGCAGCATCTAAAAGTAAACAAGAAAGATCACTCATCAAGAAATGGTCTTTTAAAACTTGTAGGTAAAAGAAGAAGATTGTTAGATTATCTTCATGACAATGAAATTGAAAGATATAGAGCAATTATTGCTGAATTGAATTTAAGAAAATAAATTACTTTTCATTAAAAAGGGAATCTTATGGGTTCCCTTTTTCCATTATTATCACCTCATTACAAATACCACATCTTTTACAGGACGTGTATAGCAAATGCGGAAAATTAACAACAAGACGAGAAAACAGTAAAAAAACTATTATTTATGGCTATACCAAATGCAATTAAAAAAACATTCAACCTACCTGATGGAAGGGAAATAAGCTTAGAAACAGGGAAATTAGCAAAACAAGCAGACGGATCAGTAGAAGTAAGAATGGGTGACACCATGATATTAGCTACCGTTGTTTCCGGTCAAGAAGCAAAAGAAGGAGTTGATTTCCTTCCTATGTCAGTAGATTACCAAGAGAAATTTGCTTCTTCAGGTAAAATTCCTGGCGGTTTCTTAAAAAGAGAAGGGAAACTTTCTGATTATGAAGTTTTAACCTCTAGATTAGTGGACAGAGCTTTACGTCCATTATTCCCATCTGATTACCATTCTGAAACTCAGGTATTTATTCAGTTATTCTCTCTGGGAGAAGATGATTTACCTGACTCATTAGCTGCTTTGGCAGCTTCTGCAGCTTTAACGGCTTCAGATATTCCTTTTGAAGGGCCAATTTCAGAAGTAAGAGTTGCGAGAGTAAACGGTGAATTTATCGCTAATCCTACTGCTAAGCAATTAGCTGAGTCTGATATAGATATGATTATTGCTGCTACCATTGATAACATCATGATGGTAGAAGGTGAAATGAGAGAAATTTCTGAAGCAGAAATGGTAGATGCAATTAATTTTGCACATGAAGCTATTAAGCCTCAGTGTCAAGCACAATTAGATTTAGCTAAAGATGCTGGCAAAACTGAAAAAAGAGAATATAATCACGAAGAAGAACCTAATCCTGAATTAGAAAAAGAAATCTTTGATAAGCACTACCAACAGTATTTTGATGTTGCCGCAAAAGGGTTAGCTGATAAAAAAGAAAGAGGAAGACTTTTTAAAGAGATCAAAGAAAGCTATATCGATGCTATTCCTGAGGAATCTGAAATTAGTGTTTCTTTAGCAAAGAAATATTTGCAAGATACTCAAAAGAAAGCAGTTAGAAACGCTACTTTAGAAACTCGTAACAGACTTGATGGTAGAAAATTGGATGAAATAAGACCAATTTGGAGTGAAGTAGATTATTTACCTTCTGCTCATGGATCAGCGGTTTTTACCAGAGGTGAAACGCAATCAATTACTACTGTAACGCTTGGTACTAAATTAGATGAGCAAATGGTAGATGGAGCAGTTCATTCTGGATATAATAAATTCATCTTACATTATAACTTCCCTGCATTCTCTACAGGTGAAGCAAGACCTAACAGAGGTCCTGGAAGAAGAGAGGTAGGACATGGTAACTTAGCTTTAAGAGCATTGAAGCAAATTTTACCTTCTCCGGAAGAATTACCTTATACTATCCGTATTGTTTCTGATATATTAGAATCAAATGGTTCATCTTCTATGGCAACGGTTTGTGCCGGGTCTTTAGGATTGATGGATGCAGGTATTCCTATTAAAGCGCCAGTATCTGGTATTGCAATGGGATTGATTTCTGATGCAGAAACGGGGAAATATGCTATCCTTTCTGATATTTTAGGAGATGAAGATCACATTGGTGATATGGACTTTAAAGTTACAGGTACTGAAAAAGGTATCACGGCTTGTCAAATGGACATCAAAGTAGATGGACTTTCTTCTGAATTATTGATGGAAGCTTTGAACCAGGCAAAAGCTGGTCGTGACCATATCAGAAATGAAATGTTGAAGACGCTTTCTGCTCCAAGAAAAGATTATAAACCAAATGCTCCAAGAGTTGTTAATATCGAAATCGATAGAGAAATGATTGGTGCGGTAATCGGACCTGGAGGAAAAGTTGTTCAGGAGATTCAAAAAACTACAGGCGCTACTGTTGTAATCGAAGAAACTGAAAAAGGCGGTAAAATCAATGTGTTTGCCGTAAATAAAGATTCTTTAGATCAAGCAGTAAAATGGATCAAAGGTATTGTTGCAAAACCAGAAGTTGGTGAAGTATATGACGGAGTTGTGAAAGCAGTTCAGCCTTATGGAGCATTTGTTGAAATCATGCCAGGAAAAGACGGTCTTTTACATATCTCTGAAATCAAACATGAGAAAATAGAGAATATGGAAGGTGTTTTACAGATAGGAGAGGAAGTGAAAGTGAAGTTGATAGACATCGATAGTAAGACCGGAAAATTAAGATTATCAAGAAAGGCATTATTACCTAAGCCGGAAAAAGAAGAAAAATAATTTCATTTTTAATGAAATATTTACATTTTTGATGTAGAGAGGGAACTGTTTTGTTCCTTCTCTATGTTAAGAGTTCGTTTAAATTTTAACTTAATATTAATTAATGAGACAGCTCAAGATTAGCAAGCAAATCACCAATCGGGAGAGTCAATCCCTCGATAAATATTTACAAGAGATAGGTAAAGTAGATTTGTTGACTCCGGACGAAGAAGTAGATTTAGCAGTTCGGATTAAACAAGGTGACCAACTTGCACTTGAAAAATTGACTAAAGCCAATTTGCGTTTCGTAGTGTCTGTGGCCAAACAATATCAGAATCAAGGTTTATCCTTAGGAGACTTGATTAATGAAGGAAACTTAGGTTTGATCAAGGCAGCACAAAGATTTGACGAAACAAGGGGTTTTAAATTCATTTCTTATGCAGTATGGTGGATCAGACAGTCCATATTGCAAGCATTGGCAGAACAATCGCGTATTGTTCGTCTTCCATTGAACAGAGTAGGATCTTTGAATAAGATATCTAAAACCTTCTCTACCTTGGAGCAAAAGTTTGAAAGAGAGCCATCTCCGGATGAGTTAGCTGAAGTTTTAGAGGTTACTTCTAATGAAGTGGTTGATACCATGAAAATCTCTGGTCGTCACGTATCCATGGATGCACCTTTCGTTCAAGGTGAGGAAAATAGCTTATTGGACGTATTGGAAAATGACGGTGAAGAATCTCCTGATGATGAATTAATGAATGATTCATTAAGAAGAGAGGTGCAAAGAGCTTTATCTACTTTAACTCAAAGAGAAGCAGATGTAATTACACTTTACTTTGGATTAAATGGTGAGCATTCTATGACCTTAGAAGAGATAGGAGAGAAATTCAATTTAACAAGAGAAAGAGTACGACAAATCAAAGAGAAAGCGATCAGAAGGCTTAGACATACTTCCAGAAGTAAAGCCTTGAAGCCTTACTTAGGATAAGATTTGCGTAACAAATGATACATAAAAAGGTCTTTTTTAAGACCTTTTTTTATTTTATTAATTAAATTCACATCTGTTTTAGCAGACGACCGTAACATTATTCAAGAAATTATTGAGCGTTATGACAGAAGAAAAAGTAAATGTATTAATTATAGGTTCAGGTCCAGCAGGATATACAGCTGCTATTTATGCAGCAAGAGCAGGCTTGAAACCCGTTTTATATCAAGGTGGACAACCAGGTGGTCAATTGACCATTACAAATGATGTTGAAAATTATCCCGGATATCCTGATGGGATTAATGGACCACAAATGATGGTTGATTTTCAAAAACAAGCCGAAAGATTTGGAACTGATGTGAGATTTGGTTTGGCAACTAAAGTTGATTTCAGCGGATACCCTCATAAAGTCATTATTGATGATAAACATGAAATCAGTGCAAATGCCGTGATCATTTCCACTGGAGCTTCTGCTAAGTGGCTAGGATTAGAGTCTGAGCAACGATTAAACGGAATGGGTGTTTCTGCCTGTGCAGTTTGTGATGGGTTCTTTTACAAAGGACAGGATGTGGTAGTAGTTGGTGCAGGAGACACTGCAGCTGAAGAAGCTACCTATTTATCCAATATTTGTAATAAAGTAACCATGATCGTGAGACGGGATGAAATGAGAGCTTCTAAAATCATGCAAAGACGTGTAGAAAAAGCTAAAAACATCGAGATTCTTTGGAATACCGAGACTGAAGAAGTTTTAGGTAAAGATGAAGTAGAAGGTGTAAGAGTGGTAAATAACGTTAGTGGCGAGAAAACAGAAATAAAAGCAACTGGTTTCTTTGTGGCCATTGGTCACAAACCAAATACTGAAATCTTTAAAGATTTCCTAGATTTGAATGAAGCTGGGTATATTATCACTAAAAGCGGAAGTACTAAAACAAAAGTAGAAGGTGTTTTTGCTTCAGGTGATGCTCAAGACTTTATATATCGTCAAGCAGTAACAGCCGCAGGAACTGGTTGTATGGCTGCTTTAGATGCGGAAAGATTTTTAGCTGAAAAAGAGGATGAGTTAGAAGAGGAAGAAGTAGCAGAAAAAGCTTAACTTATATTGAAGGAGAGTGAAAACTCTCCTTTTTTATTAAACTAATTAATGTTTATACATCTTATGTAATTGTAATTACATAAGATCTTTTATAATATTATAATATGAAATTAAATATTTTAGCTTTTGCAGCTCACCCTGATGATATTGAATTGTCATGTGCCGGTACTTTGGCCAAGCATGTCGAAATGGGAGAGCATGTTGGAATCATTGATCTGACAGAAGGGGAGATGGGAACTCGCGGAACTCCTAAGCAAAGATTAGATGAAGCTACTGCAAGTGCAGATATTTTAGGCTTGAAAGTCCGTGAAAACCTAGGTTTCGATGATGCTTTTTTTAAAAATGATTTACCGCATCAAAAAGAAATAGTAAAAAAAATCAGACAATATAAACCTGATATTGTTTTGGCTAATGCCATTTCTGATCGACATCCAGACCATGCAAGAGCATCAGGATTGATTTCTGAATCTGTTTTTTTAGCTGGTTTAAAGAAATTTGAAACCAAAGATGACAAAGGGAATAATCAAGATGCCTATAGACCAAAACAAGTATATCACTATATTCAAAGTTTGCCCATAACACCTGATTTTGTTGTAGACGTAAGTGAGCAGTGGGAGAAGAAAATGAAAGCTATTAAAGCTTTTGATTCGCAATTTTATAAGCAGGGTTCTGATGAGCCCGAAACCTATATTTCAAGTCCACAATTCTTGAAAATGATTGAAGCAAGGGCAATGGAATTTGGGCAAATTATTGGAGTTGATTATGCTGAAGGCTTTACTGTAGAAAGGTATTTAGGAGTAAAGGATTTGAATGGGCTGATTTGATTATGAGTTTTCTGTGCAGCGGTTTGACGGTTAAAAACCGTCTAATCGCTAAAAAATCAATTTCAGAATTATCGGTCAGACGGTGTGGAAAAAAAGCTAAAATCGAAGCCGTTAAAATTTTCAATGCTTGAAGATAGAATTGAATGTTATATGTTAAAAACCGTCAGACCGAGAGAAGCTCCGTACTTATGTCATGTCCTAAGTAATTTGACCCTTACAGAGCTGGTTTTTTCTGCTATTAGTTTAGTTACCATAATTTCAACCCTTTGGGATTTTGCTACCATGTGTATGCCTATCATAATAAACTTCAAGTAGAAGTTAAAGAATGTATTATTTTCAAAATGCTCTCCTTTAGAAGATATTTTTGCCCCATCGGGCTAAAATTATGGTAGCAAGAATCAAAAAGGATAGCCTGAGGCCCGTAGGGCTGATATTATTAGTGTCTAACATAATAAATAATTGCATTGATAGAAAATCGTCCAAAACAAACAGTGTGAGGTATCCCATTAAAGAAAGAGGTCTCAACCAATGGAAACAAAGTTTCAATTTTCCATCAATCCTCAGCATCCAAGGCCCTATAAATCTCAAGCAATTCTAAAGCTGTTAATTCCGTATTTTTCTGCAGTCCAATCTCTCGTAATAATTCACTCGATTGCATGATTAATTCCTTTTCAGGATAATGATTATCCCTTAGATAATGAACCAATTTGAGCATTTTAAAACCATTAAACCATTCGAAAAACCGATTTCGAAAGTGGTCTGTGTTTTTTGATTGCGATTTAATTTTTTCCAATTCACTCAATAAATCGGAGGTTTTTAAAAACTCCAATACAACTACTGGGATATTTTCAATAAAGCTTTCACAATCAATTTTTCCTAAAAACTCCTTTATAAGCCTAAAGCTTTCAAAGTCATAGCTTAAATTCAAGTCTTTAGATTGGTTTTGATGTTCCTGCATGGCTCTACCAGTGCCAAAAGGTACTCGGTCTGATATTCTTGCAGAAGGAATCACTTTGGTAGTGGAAATATTATGAAAATTGCCTAATGGAATAATTTTATGAAGAAAATAAAAGTCTTCACCGGCTTTTCGCTGGTTCATGCCGCCTTGTTTTTGATAGACTGAAGAACGGACTGCCATACTGGAACCAATGGTATGAAATGCATAAGGATATCCAGTAAATTTTAATGCCTGGATATAATAGCGCAAATGCAATTCGTATAAAATTATGGCTTCATTAATTTCACCATTATCTAAATAGAGGGGGTGTTCATAATGAATAGAGGCACCTGTGCAATTAGTGTTATTTGAAAAATGCTTTTCTACTTCCTGTAAATAATTTTTTTGACATTGACTATCTGCATCAAAACAAAGAATGACACCATCTTGATTGATCGAATTAAATCTATATGCAGCTTCATCCATTCCGATTTTTCTGGCTAAGCCAACGCCTGCTTTTTTTGAGGGCAAATCAAAAGCTTTAATAATATGAAATGTTAGTTCTGAAGGGGTTTCATTAATAAAGTTATTAATCTCATGGACGGTCTTAATACTTTGGTTTTTTACTTCTTGCCCAACATTTTCAGGATGATTAATCACTAATAAAACTTCGACCGGAAACGCTGTTTTTTCACAAGCAATTAAGGATTTTAAAGTTGAAATTAAATTCTCTTCTTTATAAACAGGAATTACTACACTAACAATAGTACTTTTTGTAATTGGTTCTTTAATAAAACGCTTTGGGTAAGCATATCGCTCGAAATATAAATTAGACATCAAGGAGCCAATCTTTCAATCTTCCATTTTTTTGATTCTGACAAGGTATATTGGATTCGGTCATGTAATCTACTAGGTCTGCCTTGCCAAAATTCAATCATAGTAGGCTTAACAGTATAGCCACCCCAATGCGGAGGTCTTTCAACATCCTTATTTTTATATTTAAGTTCAATTTCCACCAATCGCTTGTCTAAAATTTCTCTATCTTCGATAATCTCACTTTGAGGGGAAACCCATGCACCAATTTGGCTCCCTCTTGGTCGACTTTTAAAATAAGCATCACTAGTAGCTTCATCTACTTTCTTAACTTCTCCTTCAATTCTCACTTGTCGTTCCAATTCAGGCCAGAAAAAATTTAAAGCTACATATGGCGAATTTGCCATTTCCTTACCTTTTGAACTATTATAATTGGTATAAAAAACAAATTGCTCATTCTCAACTCCTTTCAAAAGCACTATTCTCGAAGAGGGTTTGTTTCCTACAATAGTGGATAAAGTCATGGCGTTGGGTTCCATAATCTCCGCATTAATAGCCATATCAAACCAGCTTAAAAACTGATCAACAGGGTTTGCATCAACTTCTGTGGCTTGTAAGCTAAGGGCTGTATATTCGTTTCTGATGTCTGCTATGGATTGCTTCATTTATTTTTTTGAGAATTCTCTTTAAATTATTAGCGGTTTAATTAATTTAAAATTATTATTGTTTCGAGTTGTTTCCAATTATTGAATGATAAATAGTTAAATTATTTTTCTAAATGAAGTTAAGGGTTGATTTAAAAGCAGACAGCAGTCAGGAATGGATTGATACCGTAATGACTGATTTTGATAGTTTTTTGCAAGACCATGCAAATTGTGAACGGAAAGCCTCCGGAATGGCCATGAGTTTTGTAGCTAAATTCCCTGACAGATTAGAAATTATTCCGGAACTGATTAATACAGCAGTTGAGGAATTAGAACATTTTCGTGATGTTTATGCTATTATGCAATCCAAAGGAATACAATTACCTCATAAAATTGAAAAGGATTTTTATGTGGACGATTTAATTAAAATTTGTCGTTCAGGTAGAGAAGATAGATTCATGGATCGTTTATTATTAGCTTCATTGGTGGAAACAAGAGGAGCAGAGCGTTTTAGAATGGTTTATGAGGCTTTACCGGAAGGAGAATTGCGAAAATTTTACCATAGATTGTGGGCTTCGGAAGCCAGGCATGGTGAAATTTTTGTAGATATGGCACTTCATTATTTTGATAAGGAAGAAGTATATAATAGATTAGATGAAATGAGCGAGGCAGAAGCTGAAATCCTCAAGGCATTACCTTTAAAAGCAGCTCTTCATTAGATGGAGTTTTTTGAATTTAAAAATATCGAACAACCACAAAAGGGGGATTTATTACTCTCTGAACCTTTTCTGCCTGATCAAAATTTTGATAGGACAGTGATTTTATTGTGCGAACACAATGAGGAAGGCTCCTTTGGATTTGTATTGAATAAATTATCCATTTTAAAAGTAGATGAGGTATTACAGCAAATCGGAACTTTCGAAGCAAATTTATACGTAGGTGGTCCCGTACAACAAAATACATTACACTTCATCCACAATATAGAAGAATTAAAAGAGGGTGGACAAAAAATCACCGATGGACTTTTTTGGGGCGGTAATTTTGAGACATTGCAGAGTTTGATGCAACAAGGGCAACTTAATAAAGAAAAGTCACGCTTTTTTGTAGGCTATAGTGGTTGGTCAGAAAATCAATTGCAAGAAGAGATAGATCATAATAGTTGGATTATAGCTCGTGGGGTGCATCCTTCTTATATATTTAGTAGTCCACCTGAAACGCTTTGGAAAAATATTTTGGAGAAAATGGGAGGTAGGTTTAAGATTTATGCCAACTATCCATCGGATCCCAACCTTAATTGATTGAAACTTTTCACATTTTTTAATTAATATTGTACCCTAGTACAGAGAAAGCAAAATTATTATGATAGACGAAAAAGGTACTTCTGAAAATCCTAAGGAAAATAATTCCGAATTGGATAATGAGAAGGAGAATGTGGAATCCACATCAGAAAATCAAGTAGAAAATTCCACCTCAGAGCAAGTAGAAGAATCAACTGAAGGACAAGTTGAAGATTCAGCCTTAGAACAAAAGGAGGAAAAGACAACAGATGATGCTCCTGCTGAGGATAATCAGACTAAAGCTTCTGATGACTCCACACATGAACAAGAACAGGATGATCATGACGAACACCATGATGAAGATGAGGAATTACCTGATTATTCTGAGTTCACCAAAGAGCAACTAGTGGAAGCTATCAAAGAAATTTCTAAAAGTGATAATTTCAAGCAAGTAGATCGTATTATCAATGAAATAAAACCTGTTTTTGATGAAATTTATGAAAAGGAGAAAAAAGAAGCTTTAGATAAATTTTTGGCAGATGGGGGAGAAGAAGCTGATTTTGCTATGAAGCATGATGAGCTGAATGAGCGATTTGATGCAAACTTTCAATTATATCGAGATAGAAGAAAAAAACATTATAGAGAACTCGAACATCAAAAAGACGAGAATCTCAAAACTAAAATAGAGATCTTGGATAGATTGCGGGATTTGGTAGATGGAGAAGAAACCATTACTGGACTTAACGTGATCAAAGAAATACAAAAAGAGTGGAAATCGGTTGGTCCTGTTCCAGGTAATCAATCTAAAACGCTTTGGGCTAATTATAATGCTCTTTTAGATCGTTATTACGATCAAAGAAGTATTTTATTTGAATTAAAAGAATTAGATAGAAAGAAGAACTTAGAAGCAAAGATTGAACTTTGCGTAAAAGCAGAGGATTTAGCTCAATCAGAAGACGTGCCTTATGCAATTAAGCATTTGAATGATTTGCACGAAGAATATAAGCATATCGGACCTGTACCTAAGGAAGAGCAAGAGCCACTTTGGCAGAGGTTTAAAGCTGCTTCTGATGCTATTTATGAAAAGCGTAAGGAGTTTGTTAAGAACTTAAAAGAAATTCAAACTGAAAATCTCGAAAAGAAAGAAGAGATTATTGAAAAGTTAAAACCGTTTTTAGATTTCGATTCAGATAGAATTAAAGAATGGAATACTAAGACTAAAGAGATTTTAGCTATTCAGAAGGATTGGGAAGCTACAGGACAAGTTCCAAAAGAAAATGCTAAAGAAATCAATAAGAATTTCTGGGGTAATTTTAAGCAGTTTTTTGCTAATAAGCATGAATTCTTCAAGCGTCTGGACAGTATGCGTGAAGAAAACTTGAAGAAAAAGCAGGAATTTGTAGAGAAAGCAAAGGAGTTATCTGAAAGCACAGAATGGAATAAAACCGCTGATCAATTAAAAGGATTACAAAGACAATGGAAAGAAGTTGGACCTGTGCCTGAGAAGTTCAGAGAGAGTATATATAAAGAATTTAAAGCCGCTTGTGATAAGTTCTTCGAAAATAAAAGAGCAGGGTCTAAAGACGCTCAAAAAGAGTTTGAAGAGAATTTGAAGGCTAAAGAGGATATCATTTCACAAATCAACGGTCTAGAGCCAGGTGATCTGGATCAATTGGATGCTTATGAACAAGCCTATGGTAAAATAGGATTTGTGCCTAAAGAAGCTATTCAGAAAGTTAAAGAAGACTTTTCTAATTCCATTCAAAATTTCATTGATAAATCTGAAGACGTTCTCAATGATGAACAGAAAGAAAAAGTGAAGTTGATGGCTCAGATTACTAAAATAATGGCAGGACCAAATTCTGATCGCAAGCTAAATCAAAAAGAGAATTCCTTAAGAAAAAAGATAGGAGACTTGCAGAATGACATTGTGACCTGGAAAAATAACATGGAGTTTTTTGCTTCTTCTAAGACCGCAGACAAATTGAAAAAAGAATTTGAAGAAAAAATTGAGGACGCAGAGAAAGAAATCTCTCTGTTAAAGAAGCAGTTACGTATAGTCCGCTCTATTGATTAAGAATTTCTTTAATATTTTTATGATAATGGGTTTGGATTAACAAAAACAGCCTTTATATTTGCATCCGAATTCAGGGATAACAAAAGGTTAAAAACTGAAAAAAGCGTTTAGAATCCATTCTAAATATATTTTAAGCCTCCTTAGCTCAGATGGTAGAGCAACTGACTTGTAATCAGTAGGTCGTTGGTTCGATCCCGACAGGAGGCTCTCTTACACTTAAAAACCCCGCTTTAATTTATTTAGAGCGGGGTTTTTCTTTTTGGGTCAAACATAGATTCAGTAATTATCAAAATTTAATGGTGTGTACCGACTTAAATAAACTTTTTATCATAGTTTACTTTAAGCTTAAATGAAAAACTAATCAACTATGATTATTATATCTGTGTGTGGTTTAGTTTGATATTTCATAGCGATAACAAGAGATTTTTTTAATAAAAATTTCGATATACTTTCTCCCCTGATTTTATATTTAAATTTATTTTGCTTCAATGCTGTCCTAAATAATTCAAAATAGAGAGAAAAACCTAATCCTAGTTAAGTTTAGTCCATTTTTAGCCGTATTCAGGAAAAAGAACCCCCTGTATGCCTTGATTTTTTGTTTTAGGTGGATCATCAAAAGGTTTGTC
>NZ_JAGXGF010000164.1 GCF_024636815.1 Marivirga sp. | reverse complement strand
AAAGGGGAAAACTTTTCCATAAAATCCAATATACTGCGTTGTCTTTCCTCGATATAGCTCGCTATATCTTCTAAAAGACGCCTTGTCTATTTAATTTTATGAAAATCTGAATTTCCAAATTAGAGTCGAACTCAGGTTAGTAATAAATCATGTCAATATGAGATTATACACTCACCCAAAGCTTAGAATCACTGTTGAAGAGATTAAAAATATTACTTATATTAAAGAAGTATGGAGAGGCATTTTAAATCCTGTAGTTTTCAGAGATTTAATAAATACCTCATTAGAAGTATATGCTAAAGAAATTAAAAACCATAAAATCACTGGTCAGGATAAGTTTCTTTTATATGCTGATGTAACTGAATTAGAAATGATCCGACAAGAAGAGATCACCTGGCTTAACACTGAAATCAATCCTCAATATGAAAAATTAGGTTTTACTCATCAGGCCGTATTGTCACCTATCACCCAAATAGCCTCTAATAAGGTGGATGAGTATCATTCCGATGAGGATGAATCACCTTTTGTCACCAAAGTATTTAAAGAGCATAAAAAGGCATTAAAATGGTTTTTGGATGAGGTGAAATAAAAAGTTACTATTCTAAAATGACCTTCTCATCCTTAGGATATTTCACATCATAAATAAAAACTTTTTTCTCAGTTTCATTACTATTGATATTCATATCCCATCTTAACTCTCCTGTTTTTTCATTGTAATTAGCCTTAGAAGATTTTTCTAGTGTAACCACTATGTCATCTCTAAGTGATACAGGCACCTGATCATAAAGCGTTAAATCTATTTTTTGAGACTTAGTATTTCTTATTTTAATTTCAAATCCCAGCTTTTTGCTCTTATTGAAGCCAATAAAACTGCTTTTACTAAAGTCATCAATTTTATCTCGTTCAATGATTATGCTTTTATCATTCCCTAATGAAATTTTAAGCGTATCAATTGTGGCATTAGCATTTAAAATTGAGGTACCCACAAAAGATCCTTCAAAGAAAAGTTTTGCTTCCCCATCCATCAAGTTATATTGATCCCAGTTGGCGATTCCAGCTACTAAATAAGCATTTTTATCCAATTTAGGGATAGCAACATATCGATACTCTGCTTCCATCTCATATTTCTTTAAATCGATATAGGTTTGAGGATTTCCTGATTTGATAGTATAGGGTTCATCCACTTCAAATTCTACATTAGTTTGTCTTCTAATGGTAGTCGCGGTCATCCTTTCTGCTTGTTTAACATTTACACCTGCTGCTCTTCCTTGGAGCCTTGAACTTACTGAAGAACGCACTTCCGCAGCAGCATAACCCGTGACCACTACCTCAGATAATTGCTGAACATCTGGTTTCAAGCTAACATTTAAAATAGATGAATTTACATTTAGCGTTTTTGTTTCCATTCCGATATAACTAAAAGTCAACTGATTTGCTCCTTTAGGCATGGTTATAGAATAATTCCCTTGTAAATCAGTTGTGGTACCGATAGATGTCCCTTTAGCAATTACATTAACCCCGGGCAAGGCTTCCCCTGTTTCCGCATCCATCACTGTTCCTTTTACAGCGTTATTGCTAACTTTTAAGTTAGATAGATTATTATCCTGGAAATTGGTAAATCGAGCATAATCTAAGTACCAGGTTTCTAATTCGGGAGCCTCCTTATTTTGATTGGGTTCACCATTTGAAAATCTTAATTTCACATCATTCCAATCTTCACCCGTTTGTTGGAAAACTTCCGCCTGATATTCCAAATCAATAGGCTTAGTGATATTGGTTACATTCAATCTGTATTTAGGATACCAGCCTGCACCATTAACAAAATAACTAATTTCAAAAGATGAATTGGTTGTTTGAAGTGCCTCTAACTTAATTAAAATAATACTCTTAGTTTCGTTCTTACTGTCTTTAGTAATATTTAATTGGTTTTTTAAGTTACTTAATCGAGATTTTAACTCATTAATTTCGAGCTTGATTTCTGATTGTTCAGACTTGATAGAGGTTAATTCTTTTTCATAAAGCCCTAACATTTGAAGCAATTGGCTTGAAGTGACATTTTCAATTCCAAGATTTTTATTTGCTGAAATAAGAGTTTCTTTCTCGTTTAAAACCTCAATTCTATTCGTTTTTCTTCTAAGATCTGATTCTACTTTATCTATAATTGTTTGAAGAATGTCAACGGTCTTGGTGTTAATTTCTTCTTCCAAATAATCAAATTGGTGCTGAACCGATAAAATCTTTATATCACCAGTACCTTTTACATTAATACTATTTGGATATAAAAGAGCAGAAAGGGATTTAACTATAACTGTATGATCTCCTTTCCTTAAATTTATTTTTCCTTCCCGAAAAATCTGAGCACCCTGTAAGTAAACAGTTACTTCCTTGGTCTCCGTTTTTAAGATTTTCTCACTATCTCCTGTTTGGCCAAAAAATGGATAAGAAACCGAAACAAATAAAAAAATTAGCAAAAAATGCTTCATATTATAATCATTAAATAGTCAAAATAGTATTTGCAGTCTTACTCAAACAACTTCACATCCTCAATCAGCTCCGGTGTCACCTTGAAAAATTCTTCATGAATATTAAAAATAGGCTCTTCATTGGTTTTTACTTCTTTATAAAAGCTATCTTCATTCATTTCATAAGAATTTACATTATCCCATAAATTATATCTTAAGATGTTCATGACCTGTCTTTTCAAGGTATCATCCACAATCAAAAATAAAGATTCTAATCTTCGTTCAAAAGATCTTACCATCATATCCGCACTTCCACCATAAAGTTTAGGTTCTCCGTTATTGTGGAAATAATAGATACGGGAATGTTCCAAATAATTACCCACTATGGAGCGTACAGTAATATTTTCACTTAAGCCTTTTCTTCCGGGCCTTAAACAGCAAATTCCTCTGACAATCAATTTAATTCTAACACCTGCCTGAGAAGCGGAATATAATTCCTCAATGGTTTCTTTATCTTCCAAAGAATTGATTTTGATACAAATACCAGACGGTAAACCTGCTTTAGCATTTTCAGCTTCTTGCTGTATCAAATGAATCAAGCGTGTTCGCATATCTTTAGGTGCTGTGATCAATCGCTCATATTCATGTGGCAAACTATGTCCCGTAATTACATTAAAGAACTCAGAAATATCCTGAGCATAAGTCTCGTCTGTGGTCATCAAGCCTATATCCGTATATAATCTTGCGGTTTCTTCATTATAATTCCCACTTGCCATATGCAAATAACGAGTTACTTTTTCCTTTTCCTTGCGGACAATCATCAAAAGCTTAGTATGCGTTTTATAACGACTTATCCCATATATCACAAAACAGCCAGCCTTTTGCAGTCTTTTAGCTTCACGAATGTTATTTTCCTCATCAAATCGAGCCTTAACCTCAAAAAGCACGGAAACGTGTATTCCATTTTCAGCAGCCTTTAGCAAAGCATTCGTAATTCTAGAATCATTTGCCAATCGATAGATCGTCAGCTTTATGGATAAAACCTTTGGATCCTCAGCTGCTTTTTCCAGCATATCTATCACAGGCTCAATATTATTATAAGGATGGTGTAATAAGATATCCCGATCCTTTAAAATCTCGAAGATATTATCTGAATCAGACTTATGCTCAGGAAAAGCTAAAGGTGGTACAGGATCAGGAGTAGAAGGAATTTTATCTTTAAACTCTGTATGTTTAATGATTTGCCATAGCGCGCTATAATCTACTAAATCACCTTTTTTAAATTTAAAAATATTGTCTTTGTCGATTTCCCAACGATCGCAAAGCGTTTTCATCATCCATTTATCATAATCCTTATCGATTTCAATACGCACTACCCTACCTGTTTTACGAGTTTTGAGCTTTTTACGCATCTCTTCTAAGAAATTCGCTTCTATATCATCACTTTCCTCCAAAGTAAAATCGCCATTTCGCGTAATTCGGAAAAGGTTTACGGAAAGTATTTCTATGTTTCTGAATAACTTTTCGATATTGGCTTTTACTAATTCCTCAATTGGAATAAAAAGCATTTTATCATCTCGCTCCACCTCATAAAAGCGCTGAATATTTTGTGGAATCTGTATAAATGAAAGCTTTCTATTATCTTTTTTCTCACCAAAAGATCGAGTTACTACTGAAAAAATCAGCAGTTTATTCATCAAAATCGGGAAAGTATGGTAATTATCATAAACCATGGGTGTAAGCATGGGGAATATGATTTTGTCGAAAAAGCTATTGGCTTTCTTTAATTCTGTTGGGGTTAAATCTGCTAAGTCTGCAATTTTTAAGCCATTTTCTTCAAAAAGAGGCTCAAGTTCTTCTTCAAATAGCACATTTTGAGATTTAACAAAATTCTGACATTCAGTTAAAAGCTTTTTTCGGAAAGGCAATTCTCTTAAGCCTGAATAATCTATGCGTTCTCTTCCATAATCAATGTAATTATAAAGAGAGCCAACTCGGATCATGAAAAACTCATCTAAATTTGAAGCCGTAATAGCTAAAAATTTAAGCCTGTCAAATATGTTTCGACTTGGTTTGCGTGCCAAATCCAACACTCTATAGTTAAACTGTAGCCAGCTTAAATCTCGGCTGACTAAGTTACTTTTATTAATTAATGATGTAATTCTATCTATTGCCATGGATAATAATTCAATTTCTAAATTTAAAAAGCTTTTAGCTTATTTGTTCGATAAAGAAAATATTTTGATTTGGAGACCGAACTAAAGCTCGAATAGCAAATAAACAAAAATACACTCAAATATTAGTCTGTTTTGCATTATTCTATTGTTAAACAGCTAAAATTCAAATTTTTTAATAAATTTTTTAACATTTTATTTTGATACATTGTATTTTGATGTATATTTACGCTATGTATTCAAAAGAATTATTAAAAGGCACGCTAGGAGTTATCATTTTAAAGCTCCTTGAAGAAAACGGAAAAATGTATGGCTATGAAATCTGCCAAAAGGTTAAGGATATATCAGATGGTAAAATCCTAATTAAAGATGGGAGCCTCTATCCTACGCTCCATAAGCTTTTGAAAGATGGTATTTTAACTACTGAAGAAGTGAATATTGGAAAAAGAGTGAGGAAGTATTATACACTCACACCAAAAGGGAAAGGCGAGAAGAAAATAGTGGTGAAGGAGTTGGAAGATTTCATGGAAACCTTAAATAAAATAGTATTTACGGATAACAAAACCTCTCCTGCGCTATGATAACGGATGAACAATTTTCTTTTATCAATCAAAAAATCAAGAAAAGCAGCATTTCTTCAAAAGAAATTCAAGATGACCTGATTGATCATTTTTGTTGTTTAATCGAAATTGAGATGCAAAGAGGACAAGCATTTGAAGAAGCCTATCGGAAGGCATATATTCAAACCACCCCTAATGGATTTGAAGAAATACAGTTTGAAACTTTCTTTTTATTAAACCATAAAAAAATAATACTTATGAAACAGTTCACTTACATTTCGGGATATTTATTTGCCCTAACGACCACAGTGGGGGCATTTTTCAAAATTATGCATTTCCCGGGTGCAGCACTTTTATTGTTTATAGGCTTAATGGGAATATCTTTTATATTCTTGCCTTTATTGCTTTTTAATAAATTTAAAGACAAGGTCTTTAAAGTGATGTCAGAGAAACTTAAATGGATATTTGGTACTTTAAGTTTAATGTTACTTTTAGTTGGAAGTTGTTTTAAAGTGCTTCATTTACCTGGAGCAATGGTACTTTTAGGTATAGGCATGATCATATTTGGAATCTTGTTTTTACCTTTCTTATTTTTAAGAATGTTCAAATCTAGTCAAGAAGAGGCTACAAGTAATTGAGCAGTATGAAAAAAATCATTCACATTTCAGCCGGGCTATTTAGTTTCATATTCATGTTAGGATTTTTCTTTATGACTTTGAAACTTCCTTACTCTTATGTATTGCTTTATTTAGGAGGGACTGTAGCCGGGCTGATTTGTTTTCCATTAGTTTTTCTGTACGAATGGAAAGAGCATAAACTAACTGAAAACAGAATACTTTTTCAGTGGGTTTTTGGACAATCTGCAGTGGTGATTTTTGTGATTTCAACCTGGCTCAGGTTTAGCAATACATTTTCCGCCAATATTACACTAGGAATTTCATTTTCAATTTTGGCCTTTACTTTCTTCCCTCTTTTATTTTACAATATGTATAAACAGTCTTTAGAAGAGATTTAAGAAATTTTACTTTTTTGAAATTGTAGAAACAAAAAAAGGACTGCTACCAGTCCTTTTTTAATCAATTCATTAAATTATTATAGATCTTTTTTAACATCCCATTTTTCTAAATAGTCTGCTACTCTTCTTACTACCATTCCTCCTAAAGAACCATCTACCACACGGTGATCATAAGAGTGCGATAAGAACATTTTATGTCTGATGGCGATTACATCCCCTTGAGGAGTTTCCAATACAGCAGGCTTCTTCACAATGGCTCCTAAAGCTAGGATACCAACTTGTGGTTGCATGATAATAGGCGTACCCATCACATTACCAAAAGAACCTACATTAGAAATTGTAAAAGTACCACCTTCCAATTCTTCAGCTTTCAATTTACCGTCACGAGCTCTTCTAGCTAAATCATTTACTTTATTAGCTAATCCTCTGATATTAAGTTGATCGGCATCTCTGATTACAGGCACAATCAAATTTCCACTTGGTAAAGCTACTGCCATACCAATATTGATATGTTTCTTTTTAATGATTCTGTCTCCATCAACCTGGATATTAATCATTGGGTAATCTTTGATAGCTTTTACTACCGCTTCAATAAAAATTGGTGTAAAAGTCAAATTACCATCTTCCTGCTCTTTAAAAGTATTTTTATGTTTGTTTCTCCATTGCACTACGCTGGTCATATCAGCTTCTACAAATGAAGTAACATGTGGAGAAATGCGTTTAGAATCCACCATTCTACCAGCAATCATCTTACGCATTCTGTCCATTTCAATGATTTCATCATCACCTGAAATGCTAACAGGAACTCCTTTTGGAGCTGGCTGAGCTGCTGGCTGTGAGCTTGAAGCTGCTTGAGCAGTACTAGGCTGGCTGGCAGCTTGAGCAGGAGCTTCACCCCTATTATCTAAATAGGATAAAATATCTTTTTTGGTAACTCGTCCATCTTTCCCGCTTCCTGAGATAGATTCCAATTCGGCCATTGCTACATTCTCCTCTTTAGCAATATTTCGTACTAAAGGAGAATAGAACTTACCAGATTCAGAACGAGCAGCTATATCATGTCCATTATTTCCTGATGCTGAAGACAAGCTAGTCTCAGCTGTTGCAGTGGCTGGAGCGGCACTTTCTTGTTTTTCAGGTTTCTCAGCACTACCTGTATCGGCAGCAGCAGTTCCTTCAGTTTCTATAATTGCTATTGGTTTACCAACTGCAACTACATCCCCTTCTTGAACCAATATTTGCTTTAAGACACCCGCTTCTAATGCTGGTACTTCAGTATCCACCTTATCGGTGGCTACTTCTAATACTGATTCATCTTCTTCAATAGTGTCACCTTCTTTTTTTAACCAGGTAAGCACTGTTGCTTCCATTATACTTTCGCCCATTTTGGGCATTACCATTTCTACCGTTGCCATGAAATAATTAGTCGTTTATTGAAATGAAAAAACTTTTGAAATATAATCATTTTTCAAAGGACGTTTTCCTTTTTTATCACCCAGATAAAACCTGTCAGGTTTATTCTTGTTGTGTGAGACAAATAGTTATTTAACTATCTGCTTTTATTTAAAATTAAAACCTGACAGGTTTGTTCTTAGCACAAAACCAAATCAAATTTGTACAAAATTAGCATTTATAAACTTTTTCTCAATTATTTTGAGCTTAAAGTTTGTCGAACCAAATTTAATAACGAATTAGACGTGATTTCGATATTACTCTCTCTATCGAATTGGAAATGATACAATTTAGTTTGGGTATTCTTCCCATCTGCCAAAGCAACCCAAGTTGTACCTACTGGTTTCTCTTCAGATCCGCCTCCAGGTCCGGCAATACCACTAGTTGAAATACCAATATCCGCTCCGAAAAGTTCACGAACCCGTTCAGCCATTTCAATAACAGTTTGTTCACTTACAGCACCATATTGCTGTATAGTTTCTTTCTTAACGCCCAATATATTAATCTTTAAATCATTATGATAAGGATTAATCCCGCCACGATAATATTTAGAACTTCCTGAGTTAGAAGTAATCAAATGCGCAATATATCCACCTGTACAGCTTTCTGCACAGGCTATAGTCAAATCTTTTTCAGTAAGTAGCTCTCCTATTTTAGCTGGTAAATTTGTATCATCCGTACCATAAATATATTTCCCCACCTGTTCATAAAGTTTGTCCACTTCCTGGTCAATCAACTTTTGAAGATGCTTTTCATCCTGACCCGAAGCTGTCAATCGCAGTTTTACTTGATTGAGACCTGGTAAATAAGCCAACTTTATCTCTTTAGGTAAATTATCTTCCCAATCTTCTAATCTTTCAGCCAAAATACTTTCCTGGATACCAACAGTTTTGACCATTTCGTGAATGAGAACTGGTGTTTTATAAAATTCTTTGAATTTGGGAATGATGGTGTCTTCCATCATATATTTCATTTCTTTCGGAACCCCCGGCATCGAAATAAATACTTTATCGTCTTTCTCAAACCACATACCTGGGGCTGTACCGTACTTATTATCGACTGGCAAACATTTTTCAGGTAATTCTGCCTGTCCTTTGTTTAGTTCATTAAGCTCACGGCCTCTTTTAGCAAATCTCTCTTTTAAAACTTCCAGGATGTCTTCATGTAATTTCATTCCGGAATCGAAATACTCGGCTAAAAGTGGTTTAGTCAAATCATCTTTAGTAGGACCCAGACCACCAGTTATAATAATAATATCAGCATTTGCTTCTGCTTCTTCAAAAGCTCGCATCATGGCATCTCTATTATCAGCCACAGTGACTTTTCTTTTCACACGGATGCCCAGTTTATCCAACTCCGCACTGATATAATGAGAATTAGTATCTAATGTTTGTCCGTATAATATTTCATCTCCAATGGAAATGAGTTCTGCAAAAATATCTTTCATAAAATATGTTATCTTCTTATTACAAATAAAAAGGAAGCTTCTTGTTTCCCTTTTCTAATAATTAAATAATAAGCTCCTTGTTTTAATTCTGATACGTCAACTATTTCAGTTTGTAACAAAGGTTTATCATTATTTGATCTCATTACCTCTTTACCTTTAGTATCAATCACACTATAAGAATCAAATTTAAACTGACTCTTTCCTGTGAGATGAACAAACTTATCAGCAGGATTCGGATAAATAGAGAAATAAGATTTCAACTCAGTTATGTTACCCAATAGAGGATCATTAAAAACTACAATTTGCTTTTCTGCAAAATCGCTGCATCCTAAAGTATCCGAAACATTTAATTGGATTTTATAAACTCCTGCTTCAATTAATGTGTGATTAATTATTTCTTCTCCTCCTATTGTTTGATTATTGATTTTCCAAGACCAATCACTAGCGCTTTCTGAAAGGGATTCCAAATGAATTTCTTCTTCGAATGCTAAATTAATAGTGTCATGAGACACAGAAAAATCAGCATTCAAATCACTCACAAACACAGGAACTTCAACAACTTCAGATGGATGGATATTTTCTACATTGACCGCAAATACACTCATATTCTCACTAACTTGATCAATATTGACCTCTGCTCCTTTTCCAATATATTGAGTTAAACCCTGATCTTCATAATAAAAAACCTTGTCAGAATTTATAGCTGATAGTACTAAACTTTCATTTTGGCATAAATAATAAGGTTCAAACTCTGGAATTTCACTTGGCATATTTTGAAAGCTTACGGAATCAATACAGCCTGTTTCAGATATTGCAAATAGCTTAAGTGGTCCATTTTTAAGATTTTCTAACTCGAAATAAATCTCTTGAGCTGTACCCAAAGTATCTTCATTTATCATCCAAATTAGTTGTTGAGCCAATTCACTTTTGCTTTCAGCCAAGGCTCTCATTCCCTCATTGGCAGAGGACATATCAAGAGTTACATCCATTTTAGCCTTGAGTTGAACGACCTTAGCTTCTATTTCAACACTTTTTGAAGGGTAATCACCTAATTCATTTCTGATATAAAGAATGGTATCATTTGTAAAATTCTCTATTATAAACTCAGCGCCTTTAAATAGTTGGTTCTCTAATAGACTATCCGCATAAATCGTTAATTCTTCAAGATTAGGGTCAGAAATAACTAAATCTTCATTTAAACAAACTTCTATGTCTGAGATTTGTGGTTTTTGAGCTCGCTGAAATACATTAAAAATTTTAGTAAAAGTATCAGTACAACCAATGCTATTGCTTATTATTAATTCAGCCGAAAATTCTCCTTCTGAATCAAAAACAATATTTGGATGCTGATTAGTAGAAGAAAATCCATTGCTAAATGTCCATTGCCAACTAATAGCATCTTGACTTTGATCAGTAAACTTAAAACTACTGGTTTCTTCTACCTCAATTAATAAGGTATCTGAAGGTAGAGCAAAAGAAGCTATAGGTTTTTGAATCGAGATAATTAGCCTTTTCCTTAAACTGGAAAATCCCAAAGAATCTTTCTCCACCATATAAAAAGTGGTGTCATTTGATAAACTACCTGTTTCAAAATCAGTACCTGAATAGAGGGCTGTATCCACCGTAGCTGAAGCGTAAATATCAAATGTATGATTTTCAGCAGCCTTTATAATAGGGCTATCAGCCTGGCAAATAAAGACTTGTCTACCAAAAGGAAGCAAAGTATAACTTAAAGAATCCTTTTCTCTAGCTTTTTGTACTAATCCTTTTAAGGTTTCTAAATTATTGGCTCTCAAAACGGCAAATGAAACTGATTGAGCAGTGTATGCAGGAAATTCAGGCAGTAGAATTCCGTGAAGACCACCAACATTATTTCCACCCGTCTGCTCTCCTGCTGTCTGTTTAGAAAAAGAGTTTTGCAATGCATTCCTGATTACACTTTGCTTAAGACTATCATTTTCCAAATCACTGGTATGACCATTTTCAATACCTAAATCAAGCGCATAAAAAACCGAATCCTGATTAGTCAATAAACTTAATCCCACATATTCATTTTCTAATTCATCATAAGCGTAAGAAAGCTGATATGCACTATCATAGAGAATGGTGTTGTTTATCTTATCCCCTAAGGCATAATCCGTGAACAGCGCAAAATAAAGGGAATCATAATTGTTTTCGCTTCTATTCTCTAATCTATAATGATGAATCAGGAAATCTCCTTCATCATTCCAACCTAAAAATCTCTGGTTGATAAGAATGTCCAGAGGAGTGGTAGTTTCAGTTTTCTCCTGAAAAATACTTCTCACATCAAAATCAGCAGTAATATCATCATATCGTTTTAAAGGTCGAAAAGTCTGAAAATCATCAATATATTGAAAAGAGTTAGCATTGATTAATGTATTCCTGTTTAAACTATCTACTCCTGCATAAAGAATTAAACCCATATGGTCTATCAATCTATTACCAATATGATTAACGGCATAATTTGCAAAGGGAGATTCTTTACTTCTCCCAAAATTCCCAGTAGCCGTAAAACCAAAACTCCAATTATTATAATTGAATAGTCTGATTTTAGGACTGCTCTGGATTTGAAATGATTGGTAATCATCGTAAAACGCTCCTCCAAATAAAATTCTGAAATTTAAGGCTTCATTTTCGGGTAAATCGTCAGAAAGCACGACTTTAAATCTATTACTTCCATTATTAATTTTTTCAAATGTATTTAACGACTCAATTGTAAAATCAGCTTGTAAAATGGAAACATATGGACTTGAGGAAGTTAATTTCACATTTACGTTATTAGTCAATTCTAAATAATTGGTGAACTCTACCGTAATATCTAATGTATCTCCAAAATAAGCAGCCTCTTCTAATCCATTGGTATAACTCACATCACTTATTCTGATTGAAGGTTTGTCAAAATCAGCAAGTGCTTTAAAAACATTCAATCTTCCTTTTCCAAATTTATATTGGAAATCACTATTGTTTCCGATATGACTTATATCATCACTACTAACTCTTAATTGCTCCATTACCTGAGATGCATTCCATTCAGGAAATACTGATCGGATAAGTGCTGCAGCTCCTGCCACCATAGGAGCTGCATAAGAAGAACCCGTATCATTACCATAGGTATCATTATTTTCTGTGGTATAAACACTTACACCAGGCGCAACCAAGTCAATAAAGTCACTATAGGTTGCATTGGAATTACGGCTATCATCTGCATTTACAAACCCTATTGAAAGCACATTATCATAGGAAGCTGGAAAAAAATCTAATTCAGCATCAGTATTTCCCGCAGCTGCTACTATCACAACATCTCTTTCCAATACAGCATAATTAATGATATCCTGAGCAAACTGAGAATACCTGCCTGTACTTCCCCAGGAAAGGTTAACAACATCACAACCTTGATTAGCTGCATATATAATCGCATCATAACTATTTCTAGAGAAATTATCTTCAGTTGTGAAAATCTTAATAGGCATAAATTTGGTATTAAAACCTATTCCTGCAATTCCTGTACTATTATCTGTAGATGCGGCTGCTATACCTGTAACTCCTGTACCATGTTTACTTCCATCTGCTTCCGGAGAGTTATCATTATCTGCAAAATCCCAACCATAATAATTATCAATATAGCCGTCATTATCATTATCAACTCCATTAATAGGCTCATTAACATTCAAATATAAATTGCTAACCAAATCTTCATGGTCTAAATCAGCCCCAGTATCGATTATTCCTATTACAATTTCCTCATCACCTTGTGTTACATTCCATGCATCATAGACATTGATTTGTCCTAAGTGAAATTGTGCCATACCGAATTGAGCTTCAGGGTCATTTGGTACATAAAGTGGCTTTACGTTGGGATATTGCTCTGCATATTCAATATTATCAAAACTGTTTAAATAATTAATATACTCCGTTTCCGAGATATTATCATCAATTTCCAGTTTGTAAATATTATCTAATCGTGATTTTCCAGCTTTTCTTTGATTAGCCCCATTAAAATTTCCTATTTTTTTAAAATTCTTGACATTACTATCATTTTGCAGTTGATCAATGTTCAATATATTCTTTGATTTTTGTCTGGCCGAAAGATCTTCATCCTTGAGCTTCACTACAATAAGTCCTGGAACATAATCTTGAGCTACACTTTGCTGAAAAATAAAAATGCTCAGCAAGAGCGGTAAAATGTACTTCATAGGTTGGTTTTTATATATAGTTTTTTCTAAAAAGTTTCCCTTCTACAGAAAAGCATTTTCTCGCTTCAAATCTTAAATGTATATTTAGGCATCGAGAATATAATACAAATTTAAAAATATTATCCATGAGTTTATACGAAAAGCACAAAGACACTTTAAAAAAGGCCATAGATGCTGTTCATGACCGTTCTTTTTATGCACAATATCCCGAACATCCATCTCCTAAAATATACGGAGAAACAGCCGATAAAGATGGGCAGGATAAATTTAAGGCTAGCTTAGATAACAAATTTGAGGATTTACTTCAAGCTGATCCTGAAGCTTGGGTTGGTCAGGAAGAATCTCCCTATTTACAAAAACCTTTAGGGATTTTATATCCTTCGTTTAGTGCAGAAACTTTAATTGACAGAAGCCAAAAAGCCTGGACACAATGGAGAAACACTTCTATTGATGACAGAGCAGCTATTTTAGTGGAAAGTTTAGACAGGTTTAAAGAACGTTTCTTTGAAAATGCATATGCCACCATGCATACCACAGGTCAAGGTTATATGATGGCATTTCAGGCATCGGGACCTCATGCAGCAGATCGTGCAATGGAGGCAATTGCCTTTGGATATGATGAATTGAAAAGATTTCCTGAAAAGAAATTTTGGGATAAGCCAATGGGTAAATTCAATGTGCAGTTGAATAAAAGCTGGAAGCCAATGCCAAAAGGATTAAGCATGGTAGTAGGTTGTAGCACCTTCCCTACCTGGAATTCAGTTCCTGGTTTGTATGCTTCCTTAATCACAGGTAATCCTTGTATTGTCAAACCACATCCTGGCGCAATCTTGCCAATGGCTATTGTTGTGGCTGAAATTCAGAAAGTATTAAAGGAAAACGGAATTGACCCGAATGTGTGTCAATTGGCTCCTGATACTTATGATAAAATGATCACTAAAGATCTAGCGGAAAATAAAGCGATCAAATTAATTGATTATACAGGTAGTTCTGCATTTGGAGAATATCTTGAAGATTTGGAGGGTAAAATTGTTTTCACCGAAAAAACCGGAGTTAATTCAGTTATTTTAGATTCAGCTGACAATATTGATAAAGTCGCTCAAAATCTAGCTTTTTCTGTTTGTCTCTATTCAGGTCAAATGTGTACTTGTCCGCAAAACTTCTTTATACCTGAAGGCGGTATTAAGACTCCAGATGGAAAAGTGAGCTTTGAAGATTTTGCTCAGAAATTAGTGGACAATATCAACGGATTGGTAGATAATCCAAAAGCTGGACCATTTGTATTGGGCGCAATTCAAAACCCAAATACTTTGAGTCATCCTGAAGAAGCTAAAAAATTAGGTGGAAAAGTTTGGCTAGAGAGCAGAACAATTAAAAATCCAATGTTTGAAAAAGCCCGAACCGCTACTCCTATTGTGGTAGAAATGAATGCTGCTGATGAGGATAAATTCACTAAAGAGTTATTTGGCCCAGTGGTTTTATTAATCAAGACTAAGGATACCAACCAGTCAGTAGAATTAGCTTCCAGCTTAGCTGAAAATCATGGTGCAATTTCATGTGCGGCTTACACTACGGATGAAACCATCAAGAATCTGATTATGGATCAAATGGGAATGGCGGCTACTTCAGTTAGCTTTAATTTAACAGGTGGTATTTATGTGAATCAAAATGCTGGTTTTTCTGATTTCCATGTAACAGGAGGTAATCCTGCTGGAAATGCTTCTTTAACCAACCCTGAATATTTGATTAAAAGATTTACATGGGTAGGATTTAGAGAGCCTGCTGAAGGATAAAATATAATTAGGTAGTTATTCAAAACCCAAGCTGAGAAGCTTGGGTTTTTTTATGGAAAAAATACACTTTAAACCTAACGAGAACTTGTCCCATTTAAAAAAATTAAATATTCACCTAAAACTGAAAAGATTTAACCATAATTATCCTGTGCCATCAGAAATAGATTAAAGAAAACAAACATTCAAAAGAATTATAAAAGTACAATTCTATTAAAACTAGGTAAATTTCCTAATACAACTTTAAGCATATCACTTAATTTTAATTAGTAATTATACTCAGGTACATAAAGTATTCATACTTCATATTAAACAATATATAATCAAAAAAATAAAAATCACATAGCTTCAATTCAATCACCAAACTATCAATAGCTTTTGTTCATCGAAAACACATATCCTTATATAGTACTATCCCGTATATATAATTAAGTTTGTATAACATTCATCATCATCCATTAATCTTAATCAATTAGTAGCAACATCAGTAAGGCTACATTTTTTAATTGTAAAGGTTATGGACACTTTAGATATTTTATTAATTGAAGATAATGAGGCTGATATTCTTATAACACAAGAAATTTTAAATCAAGTAAGTGGTTTAAATATTCTTAACTCATTAAGTACTGCAGAAGAGGCGATTTTATATTTAAATAAAAGAACTCCATTTCAATTTGTTAAAAAACCTGATCTTATTCTTTTAGATATTAACTTACCCAAAAGCAATGGTTTTGCAGTTTTAGTAGAAGTAAAAAGTACTCCTAGATTAATGGATATTCCTGTTATAATTTTAACTTCATCAAGCTGCGACTATGACAAAGAATTTGCCTTAAAAAACCAAGCAGATCTCTATATGGAAAAGCCTCTGGAATTCGATCGCATAAAAAATTTTCTAAAGGAGCGAGGAAAAATTAATGCCAAATCATTAGAAAATATTTGATTTTCTACCGACATATATTGAAAGCTTATTTTACTTCGCTATTGATAATTTCGGAATCATAAACTTTAATATCTGCCCATAAATGCTGATAGTTATCAATGAATTCCATATGATCAGGATGATCTGCATAGACTTCATAATCTTCCATTGATTTGAACCAGGTAAAAATGGAATAGTCAAATTCATGATCCGCAACCTCTCTTGCCTTGGTGGCGCCTGTCTTGCCCATTTCCGAATTATGAATGACATCAATTAGTAGAAGTTTTTGTAGCCCATTTTCAAATTCATTTTTATGCTTATCTGAAACACTATCCTTTAAATAAAAATAAACATTATGTTGCAGCATACCCTCAGTTGATTGAATCTGATTAGTAGAAAAATCCTTACTTGATTGCTTACAAGACAAGATTAAAGTTGAAATTGATAACCACATTAGAAACTGCAATACCTTCATCATTTTAAATTTTATTATAACATATAAATAGACTTTCTTGAATACTAAAAGCAAATCATTTACTGCCTAGACTATTCTCCGGCCCGATTTTCATTTCAGATAGCTTTTCACCTCCTTTTATTCCAAAATCCAATGTTCTGATTGGGAATGGTATGGTAATATCCTCTCTATCAAATGCATCTTTAATAGCCATTATTGCTGTAGAACGCATTTCAAGATAACTTGGATTATCTGGATACTTTATCCAAAATTTTATTTCAAAATTAATAGAGCTGTCACCGAATTCAGAATAGGTAAATATCATATCTTCCTTTCGTATTACACCCTCCAGATTTTGAATGGTCTCTAAAACCAAATCATGAACCTTATGTAGATCATCTCCATAAGAAATCCCTACTGCTAAATCTATTCGTCTTTGGTTTAATATAGAATAATTGGTGATGGCATTTGATAGAACATCCTTATTGGGCACGTAAACCTCTTGACCTTGAAAAGTTCTGATAACTGTTACACGCAAATTTGTTCGACTTACGACCCCCATCAAATCATCAACTTTAATGACATCATCAATTAAAAAAGGCTTTCTGAAGGCCAAAATAATACCCGAAACAAAATTTGCTGCAATATCTTGAAACGCAAAACCTAAAGCCAAACCGATCACCCCTACTCCGGCCAATAATGAAGTAACTGCTTTATCTAAATTGAGAATATCCAATATAATGAATAACCCTATCCCAATCATGGCATAGTAAATAATGGTAGCAAACAGATTTTGCAGTGCTTTATTATCTGAAGATTTTTGAAATACTTTAATGAATAATTTTCTAACTAAGCCTGCAAGAACAATAAAAAGAATAAACAAAATGATGGAAAGCAACATATTCGGAATCATTTCCACCACCATCTCCATCCATGTATCTAATTTAGATGTTATCGTTTTTATTGGTTGTACTAATTCATTTTTAACTGAGTCAATTTTATTGTCTTGCATATTTATATTGGGTATATACTATTTTAAGTGGTTCTTAAGTTCTCAATTATTTATTTAAAACCAAAATATTTTCTTATCATTAGCTTATGTGTTATGACGCCAGCTATATGACCCAAAAGAAAAAGAAGTATGCCAAACGCCATCCTGATAAAGACTTGAGTGTTTTGGAGCACTTATTTGATGAAGAAGGAAATCCAACTAAACCAATTTTCCATATTACAGGCTTTGAGCACCCTAAATTGCCGGTTATCACCAATGAAAATCCCGATGAATTTAATTTATTTCAATGGGGCCTAATTCCTTCCTGGTCGAAGGATGAGCAACAGGCTCATGAACTCTATAATAAAACCATAAATGCTCGAGCTGAAACTATGTTTGAAAAGCCGGCTTTTAGAAAAGCAGCTAAAGACAAAAGATGTATCATTATGGTGGACGGTTTTTTCGAACACCATCATAAACAAAAACAATTAATCCCCTACTACATAAGCTTGAAAGATAATTCCCCTATAAGCTTAGCTGGAATTTGGGAGGAATGGGAAAATCCTGAAAATGGACATAAAATATCATCTGTTAGTGTAGTAACCACTACAGCAAATCCTTTGATGACTGAGATTCACAATAACCCGAAATTAAAAGAAGCCAGAATGCCCTTGATACTTCCTGAAGAGCTGGAATCGGAATGGTTATTGTCCATTAATGATAAAGTAAGTGAAGAGCAAGTAAAAGCATTAATTAAGCCTTTTGATGAAGAATTAATGCAAGCTTGGCCAGTAAAACCAATTAGAGGAAAGAAAAAGAAATCTCAATCTGCTGATATTATTGAAAAACATGAGATTAGTGAGCAATTAGGGTTGTTTTAGTGTAGGTCAGATCAAAATGCTAGACCTAGTAAAATCCTTTAAAGAAAGATTGCAAACCTAAAATAGAGGTTAAGTATTACAAATTTTGAAAAGCTATAATAGTCAACTTGAAAAATATAATTTGTTTTAATTAATATTTATTTCAAAATTGAGATACTATGCAAAAGAAATTCACTACCATCTTACTGGAATCTGTTTTTATCTTTCTAGCTGTATTTCTATCTTTTTTAGCAGAAGACTATCGTGAAGAGGCCAATTTAAGGAGCCTAGAAAAAGAATCATTGGAAGGTATTTATCAGAATATGAAATCTGATTCTACTGAAATAAAAACAACATATAATATTCTATCAGGAATTCATTTAAGTGGTAACCTTTTACTTAATATGATAGATTCAGGAGTATTAAAAAAAGACTCCGCAGAAATATTATTTGAAAGGCTCTTGATTGGGTATCAATCTTTTTCTCAAAATAGCCACTACGAGGCATTAAAAAGCTCTGGAAACATAACAGAAATTAAAAATACAGATCTGAGGAATAAGCTTACTAATTATTATGAATCTGATAACAAATGGATTCAATTAATTTCAGAAATTTACGGGGGTGGTCACTCTAAATTTGTGGATGATATAAAATCATTTGTCAGAATACGTGATTCAAAATCAGAATATAGCTTTTTAGAAGTTAAAATAATTGATGAAGAAAGAATGAAAAATGATCCTGTTTGGAAAAATTCATTAGGTGAGACTATGGGGTTATTAAAGGTACGTAAAAGCATGTTAAAAGAAAGAAAACAAGATATTCAATTTTTGCGACAGATGATTAGAGAGGAGTTGAGTAATAAATAAATTAGTGAACCAACAATGAACAATATTACACTTCAGCTTAGTTTATAAAACATTCATGATCCTCTGAAATTCCTATTTTTCCTAAACAAAAAGAAGCCAGAATGGCTTAAATTCTGGCTCAGAAACTTGAATACATATGATCATAACCAACAAATCATAAACAAGTTAAAGCTTGTAGATAGACCGAGCAGGATGCTCAATCCACTATAGCTGTAAGAGTAAAATTATTATTTTACAATCCTATAAGTCTTACAATAGAAGAATCAAAAGTAAGGCTATAAGAATAATTGCACCTACTGAGATATAAAGTCCACCGCCTGCTTTTTTCAACTCTTTATTTGCAGCTCTTACTTCTTCTCTAAGTTCCTTCTTTTCTGCACGATTCATATCAGATAGGTTCATTTCCTTAATTTCTACCAATCTGTTTATCAACTTTTCAGATCTGATTTCAGTCATGGGAATGGGATCCGAACTTTTTACATTGTTTCCTGTATCTGCTTTTAAACTAAACGGGGAAAAAGAAAAAGCAAGGGCTACTATTGCGATATATACTTTAATGTTTTTCATAGAGTGATTTTTTAGGTTTTTAGTTATTTCACCTTCAAATTTCAACATATCTAACAAAAAACACTTACATCCAAATTTATATTTCTTACATATATCACATGTTTTAAATTACTTGTAGATTGACCAATTATTGAATAAATAGCACTAAAGTGAGAGGGGAAGCTTGACTATTTCAAAATATGGTAGAAAGCTCAAGTTTTGGTTAAGAGCGGAATCATTTAGGTTTTGTTCAATAATACAAATCTTTCTTTATCCGCACTTTTTACCTTTTGGACAAAATCCTTAAAATCCTGATATTGCTCTACCGGATATTCACCATCATTTAATTGGAATTTACGGATGTAAATAAGTTCATTGCTCTTCTTTATTAATTCTCTATGATATTTCCCATAATCAGATTTAAAATCCAGTTTAGCAAGATCTTTTTCCAAAAGATGATATTTATCGAGCTGATAGCGAATGGTATCATGTTGTACATATCCGTAATTGATTTTTACAGCCGTTTTCCTTTCTTTGTTTGGTAAATTTGCCACAAAGCTGTTAATATATCGATCTGGAGAAATAAATTTTCTATCTCCCATATTTACATACTCTGAATTTGAAGAAAACTCCACTTGATAACCTGCTTCAGGAATTTGATTTTTCTTCATATCGAATAAATCAATACTAGCTATTTTTTGTCCGCCCCAATCATGATTTTCTCGCACCCATTTATTGAGCTCTTTAGAATCTTTCCAATACAATCGCTGAAAATTATGATTATCAATTTCTAATCCTTTATAATTTCTTTCAAATCTTATAGAGGTTAATTGCTCATCCGATAAATCAATGTCAATACTTGTGCTTTGAATATTATCCTCGGGAAGATATTTTTTGGTTGATATTAGTTTACCTCCTTCCGGAGTAATCATCAAAGCCTTACGATTGCTAGTAAATGTCCCCATATAGCCAAAAGGATTGGTTTGAGAGGTACATTCTAAAAATATGGTGTCCTTTTCCATGGGAACCGTTACAATTGCATGGTTAAAATGAGCATTAGGAAAATCCTCTTCCACTTCATTTTGATATTTTCCGGCTCTTATCAGTGTATAAAAACTATACACCCCATAACGTGCCAATAGTGCTTTAGTATAATTTGAAAGTGCTTTGCAATCTCCATATTTTTTTTCGTGCACAAAAGAAGCCTCAAATGGTTGCCAGCCCCCAATTCCAAGCTGAATGCTTACATAGCGGGTATTATTTTGAAGATAATCATACACCAACCGTATTTTCTCCATTTTT
>NZ_JAGXGF010000163.1 GCF_024636815.1 Marivirga sp. | reverse complement strand
TATGCTGGAAATATCTTCCGCTTTTAATCCTGTAGATTGAATTAATCCTGGAATAACATCTGCTACCCAATTCCCTAAATTCACTTTCCATTGTGGTGGTTCAAAAGCCAATCTTAACCAGGGAGAGGTAGCTATTCCAGCAGTAATTTCATTTGACTGATCATTAGCTAAATAATTCAAGACTATATTTCCTCCCATGCTATGTCCATAGAGATATAAATCAGCATTTAAATAATCTACCCTGACAAATCGAATAAAATATTCGATATCGGTCAATAGTTGTTCCATGTCAGGTGCATGTCCTTTTTTACCTTCTGAGTTTCCATGACCTCTTAAGGTTAAAGCATAAACACCTATTCCTTTTTCATTAAAATATTCTGCTACCTTTTGGAATCTTCCCGCATGCTCGCCATGACCATGAACTATCAGAACAATCTTCTCAGGATTAACAGATTGTATATATTCTTGAACTTCTAATGATAAATTATCTGAAGTTTTGAAATGTGAGATTTTCTTATCCATTTAAAGAATTGAGTTTTAATATATTTAAATTTATCATTTGGTACTTATTTCCCAATATCCACTACAATTTCTCAAATATTAGCCTAATAGGCTCTATTTAAAATAATGTAAATAAATGCTGCAAAGGCTGCTCCGCTTAATGGACCAACAATTGGAATCCAGCTATAAGCCCAATCACTACTTCCTTTTCCTTTAATCGGTAGAATTTGATGCATTATTCTTGGCCCTAAATCACGAGCAGGGTTTATAGCATAGCCCGTTGTTCCGCCCAAAGCCAAACCGATTACCCAGACTAAAATAGCCACCGGCAAAGCACCTAAATCTCCCAAACCAATGGGAGTGCCATTTGCATCCATCAGTTGAGGCGGAGTTGAAAATAAAATAACAATGATTAGGATGAAAGTTCCGATAAACTCAGAAATGAAATTGGTTTTCACATCTCTAATGGCTGGTGCTGTCGCAAAAGGTGCAAATAACAATCCCTTATCATCCGTAGCTTCAAAATGTCTTTGGTAAATTAACCATGCACAAAAAGAACCAAATGCTGCTCCTAATATTTGTGCTGGAATATAAATCCATAACAAGTTCCAATCAAAATCACCTGTAATGGCCAAGGCCAAACTAACCGCTGGGTTGATATGAGCCCCGCTATGAGGACCTGCGACTACTACGGCTATAAAAACCCCGAAAGCCCAAGCAGTAGTTATTACGATCCAACCGGATTGTGCTCCCTTAGTTTTGGGTAAAACCACATTGGCTACCACTCCGGAGCCCATCAATATTAATAAAAAAGTGCCTAAAAATTCTGCTACAAAATAGTTCATCTGTTTTTATGATTCTAACCAATCCTGACTGCGGTCAACAGCCTTATGCCAAAAATGCAATAATTTTTTCACTTCCTCTTTATCCATTTCTGGATTATAAGATTGATCGGCTTCCCATAAAGATTGCAAAGCATCCATATCTTTCCAATAACCCACTGCCAGACCTGCTAAAAAAGCAGCCCCAACTGCAGTGGTCTCCGTGATTTTCGGTCGTGTAATCGTACAATCTACCAAATCAGATTGGAATTGCATTAGAAAATTATTTTGTGAGGCTCCCCCATCTACCCTCATTTCCTGGGTTTTGTGACCTGCATCTTTTTCCATGGCTGCTAACACATCATTTACTTGATAAGCTATAGCTTCCAGTGCTGCTCTAGCCATATGCGCTTTATTTGTTCCTCTGGTTATACCAAAGAATGCTCCCCTCGCGTCTTGATTCCAGTGTGGAGCACCTAATCCTGTCAATGCCGGGACAAAATAGACGCCCTCATTACCTTTTATAGAAGTAGCCAATGCTTCTGATTCACTTGCCTTACGGAAAAGTTCTAATCCATCTCTTAGCCATTGAATGGCTGCTCCTCCTATGAAAACACTGCCTTCTAATGCGTATTGCACTTTGTCTCCTATTTGCCAAGCTATGGTGGTCAATAATTTATTGTTGGATTTCACGGGTTCATCTCCAGTATTCATCACCAAAAAACAACCTGTCCCATAAGTGGTTTTTGCCATACCTTTTTCAGAGCAGAGCTGCCCGAAAAGCGCTGCCTGTTGGTCTCCAGCAATTCCAGCAATTGGAATTTTATGAGAGAATAAATCGCCAGCAGTAGTGCAATAAACTTCACTGCTTGACTTTACTTCTGGTAGCATAGACTCAGGAATCTCAAATAAGTCTAATAATTCCTGATCCCATTTTTTTTCATGAATATTGAAAATCATGGTTCGACTAGCATTCGTAATGTCTGTATAATGATGCTTACCAGAAGTCAATTTATATACTAACCAACAGTCCACTGTACCGAAACATAAATCTCCATTTTCGGCTTTTGCCCTTGCTCCTTCAACATTATCTAAAATCCATTTAATCTTAGTGGCAGAAAAATAGGCATCAATGATTAATCCTGTTTTATCATTGATCTTTTCGGACAATCCTTTCTTTTTCAATTCATTACAATAATTAGCAGTACGCCTGTCTTGCCAGACGATTGCTTTATGAATAGGCTTTCCAGTTTTTCTATCCCAAACTATGGTAGTTTCTCTTTGATTAGTGATCCCTATTCCAGCAATTTGAGTAGGCGTAATATTGGCTTTCGTGATGGCTTCAGTGGCAACCGAAGCCTGAGAGGTCCAAATTTCATTTGCATCATGTTCCACCCATCCTGATTGAGGGAAAAACTGTTCAAATTCTTTTTGGGCAACCGCTACTATTTCGGCCTTTTCATTAAATAGAATTGCTCTTGAACTTGTTGTTCCCTGGTCGAGGGATAATATATATTGAGATTTTTCCATAGTTTATCGAGGTTTAATGTGAAAAAATAGCCGTTATTAATTCAAAAAGCATCACTTTAAATATTCCCATAAAGCAGATATTTTGACTATTTGAACATAATTAATTTATACTGTCAATCTTATTTTTAAAGCTACATATTAAAATTTCATCCTAGTCTAACAACACTCCTAAAGTCCCCTCAAGTAACACCCCTATGATCCTCAAGGGACATATTTCTCACAGATTTTTTTCAGCAGTTAATAACAATTTTTATCACTCCTTTAACTATAAAAACTGAAAAAAGAAATAATAAAACAAATGTCATTCCTTGCGTATCCTCCCTTGAGGGGGGCGAAGGGGGGGTGTCACTATTGATGAAAATCCACAATTACTACATAAAAATCGCCTAATACCCTCTATTTAAGAAGAAATCAAATAACGCATTGCCAATTTATTAAAATCTTTCAATTGCTTATCAATCCATGCTTCTTCTTTTCCGAATTCCTTCGCCATTAACTCTGCAACCTTAGGCGCCATATCTATACTTGCTTGGGCATCCAGGAAGAGTATTCTAATTCTTCTGGCCAATACATCCTCCACTTTCATGGCCATTTCATTTCTACAAGCAAAAATTACTTCCGCTTGAGTATATGGATATTTAGGATGTAAAGGCGCATTCCACTCAGGATTTTCCTCTTGTAATGTTTTAATTGCTTTCCTATCGGATCCGTAAACTCCTAAGTAATCGATTGGCTCATCATTAGAATAAGCCTGAATCTTAATATCAGCTGAAGTGCTATCATTTAGCTTTTCACCCGTTATTTTAGTAAAATATTCCACTGTATCCTCTCCCATTTTACGGAAAGTAGTCCACTTCCCGCCTGTAAGTGTTATTAAATTGCTGTCAGATACAATGACTTTATGGCTACGGGAAATCTCTTTTGTCTTTTCACTTTCATCTGTTGGAGCTGCCAATGGTCTTAAACCCGCATAAACAGAAAGTACATCGCTTCTCTGGGGTTTTTTGGTCAGGTATTCTTGGGCAGTGGCTAACACAAAATCAATTTCTTTTTCTAATGCTGCTGGCTCCAACTTTGGTTTCTTTCGCATCGTATCGGTAGTGCCCACAACGATTTTATCATGCCAAGGCACAGCGAATAAAACTCTTCCATCACTGGTTTCGGGTATCATTAACGCATCCTCTCCTGATAAAAAAGAGCGGTCCAATACCAAATGAATTCCCTGGCTTGGGCGAATCATTTTCTTTGCATCAGGATTGTCCAATTGTAAAATTTTATCTGCAAAAACTCCTGTAGCATTCACTACCATTTTTGCTCTGATATCGTAATTGTTTTTTGAAAACTGGTCTTTTACAGAAAGTCCGGTAATCTTTCCCTTGTCGTCCTTATTGAGCTGATTTACTTTAAAATAATTTAAAATGGCCACTCCTTTCTCATCGCAGGTTTGTGCAATATTTAATGCCAGTCGGGCATCATCAAATTGTCCATCGTGATATATCACCCCTCCTTTTAATCCTTCTTGCTTGATAGTGGGTAAGCGTTCAATTGTTTTTGATTTGGAAATAAAACTAGATTTCCCCAAACTCAATTTTCCAGCCATCCAGTCATACATCTTTAAGCCAATAGTATATTTTATTCTATCAAAAAAAGTATAAATAGGAATTACAAAAGATTGATTATGTGCTAAATGAGGAGCATTTCGCAATAATCTTCCTCTTTCTTTTAAAGCTTCAAAAACCAAGAAAACATCTCCTTGTGCTAAATACCGAACTCCTCCATGGACTAGTTTCGTACTTCTACTACTCGTTCCCTTCGCAAAATCAGATTTTTCAAACAAAGCCACACTTAATCCTCTTGAAACAGCATCTAAAGCAACACCAAGTCCAGAAGACCCTCCTCCTATCACCGCAATATCCCAAACTTTATCAGATTCCGAGATTTGCTTTATGTTTTCTTTTCTATACATTTTGTTTCGTTTTGCTCAAATATAACACTAAAAGAAACACATCAAAAGTATTAATAAGTATTTTGATTGTTTTATCTTTCTTTTATTTATCTTTAGTTTCTTTTTATGACTTTTAATTATATTTTTGAATCGTATGACAATTGCAGAAAGACATAAATTCATATTAGACCAACTTCAGCAAGAAGGTTTTGTAAGTGTTAGTGAGTTAAGTAACGCACTTGAAGTCACTAAGGTGACAATAAGAAAAGATTTAAAATTACTAGAGGATAAAGGTTTACTTTATCGCTCCCATGGAAGTGCTACTTTAGTTTCTCCTTACGTAAACGAAAAGCCTGTTGATGAAAAAGAGTTAGTAAATGTTGAAGAGAAACAAGCGATTGCGAAAGCCGCAATTGAATCTTTAAAAATGCATGAAGCCATTATTATTGGTTCAGGGACCACAGTTGGAGCATTTGCACAAGCTATTCCACGGAATTCACATCTAACCGTATTGACCTCTGCGATGAATGTAACCATGGCATTATTAGACTGCAAGGATATAGAAATAGTACAACTTGGGGGCGTAGTGAGAAAAGGCAGTTCTTCAGTAGTAGGTCATTATGCAGAAGAAATGATGCAAAGTTTTGCTTGCAGTAAATTGTATTTAAGTGTGGATGGCATAAGCCTGGAACATGGATTTACCACATCTAATATGATGGAAGCACATTTAAATGCTAAAATGATCGAATCAGTACAAAAAACCATTGTTTTGGCTGATGCCAGTAAGTTTGGCAAAAAAGGATTTGGTAAAATATGTGACTTAGAAGATGTAGATCAAATAATTACCAATAAAAGTGCTTCTAAGCAATTCATCAGCACTTTAGAAGCTAAGGGAATTGAAGTGATTTTGGTGTGAAATTGGTAGTTAATTAGTATCAATTTATTTAAGCTTAAAATTCATCCAGAGTCATTAATAATCCTATATTTGCATAGTAACATAAAAATTCAAAATACCTTTGAGAAGAATCTTCATTATACTATTTCTGTTCATCTTAATTTTAGCAAGCGGATACGGAATCTATTACTATTGGGATAAACAAAAAAGCTTAGATGCATGGTCCTTAGTGCCAGAAAACACATTCTTGGTTTATGAAAACAAAAACTTAGTCAGTTCCTGGAACAGCATTCAAGAAAACCCTATCTGGCAGGACCTGCAAAATATTGATTATTTCTCCTCATTAAAAGATAATTTTGAAGCTTTAGATAGCTTATCAGGAAATAGCGGGATGCTTGATGATGTTTTTAGGAATAATCATCTACTGATAGGAATGTCAGTAATCGCTAATGATGATTTTGATTTTGTATTCTATCAAACATTAAAAAATACTGAACAGATAGAGATAATCAAGAAAATAGAATCCAAATTTGATAATTTCGAAAAATCTGAAAGGGTTTATAACAATAACACCATCTACGAATTAAAAAGTAAAAATTCTGAAAAAAGATTTAGCTACGTACTCTTAAGAGGAAATTTTGTGGGGAGCTTTTCCCCGGTTTTGGTTGAGGATGTTATCAGAAATCTGGAAAAAGACGAAGATAATTTTAAGGAAAGCATAAAAGAAGTCTTTAAAATCGCCAATTTTCAAGATGATCTAGGAAACCTTTATATTAATTTCAATAGACTAGATAAAATAGTAAAAACATTCACCAAGTCTAATCAATCTACTCTTTTCAGCATTCTTTCTCAATTCTCTGAAGGAGCATTTCTTGATTTATTTTTAGATGGAGATGATTTATACCTCAATGGCTTTACTTTTCCACATGATTCTATCAGCTACCTTAATACTTACAGTAAGCAAATTGGGGGAGATGTTACCTTAGGAAATTATTTCCCTTCAAAAACAGCCATTGTCCTCCACGAGAGATTTGATAATGCTAAAGCTTTTCAGGATGAGAAATTTAAATTTTGGGATAAATTGGATAATGAATTCGGACAAAAAAGAAATCGGATTGCAGAGCAGTATGATACTGATTTCAGGGAATTCTACCAATTTATGGCTGGAGAAAATGCTCAAGCTGTACTAAATACTAATCAAAGTTCAGAGGAAAATAAAAAGCTCATTTTCATCAAAATGACAGATAAAAATGAAGGCTTGAATAAATTCAACAAACTAGCTGAAGAAGCTGCACAGCTTAAACAAGACACATTATATTATGAGTTTTATGCAGAGAAGGAAATTAGGGAATTGGTGATTAAAGACTTTCCTTATTATTTACTAGGCAAAAACTTTAAAGGCTTTTCACATTCGTTTTTCATTATCTTAGATGATGTATTGGTAATTAGCAATGATATTCAGTCACTAAAAGAATTAATTCTTGATATAGAAACTGAGAATACCTGGGGGAAATCTATTAAAGAAAACCAATTTTTAGAATCTACACTTCAAGAATCCAATCTTAATATTTTTATAAACATACCTCAAGCCTGGTCATTAATCCTTAATAGCCTTAATGATAAATGGAGGAATAGCTTTAAGGAAAATGAATATCCTATTAAGAATTTCGATATGCTGGCATTTCAATTTAGCCATGAAGATGATCGTTATTATAGTAATATTGAAGTCTTGCATTCTGACAATAAGGTAAATAACGAAATGAAATATTTCGATGAAGTGATGCAAGTTGAAATAGAAGCACCTATTATAAGCAAGCCTTATGTCGTGAAAAACCATAATACAGGCTTATTTGAAACTTTAGTGCAGGATTCGGCTTATAACCTTCATTTAATATCAACCAATGGTGATGTGATTTGGACAGAACCACTCGAAGCGCCAATAGTAGGTGATGTTTTCCAAATAGATTACTATCAAAACAATAAACTGCAATATGCTTTTGCCACCACTGAAAAAGTATTCCTTTTAGATCGAAATGGTATTTCGTTAGAGTATTTCCCAAAAACTTATGGTGATCAAAACATTGAAAACCAATATTTTAATGTAATCGATTATGATAAGAGCAAAACCTATCGCTTGTTAATCGCAAAAGAAAATGGTGACATATTCTTAACTAGTAAATATGGTGATATTCTTGGAGATTGGGACCCATTAAAAATGCGAGATAAAATTGCCGCCATGCCTGAGCATATTAGAATTAGAAGTAAGGATTTCATGGTGGTACTTCAAGAAAATGGAACTGTTAAAGTCATGAGCAGAAACGGGGAAATGAAGCCAAATTTCCCCATCAACATTAATGATAGATTATCTAATAACTTATTCTTTGAAATAGGAAACAGCTTCGAAACCAGTTACTTAGTAACCATTACTAATGGTGGAGCATTGGTTAAAATAAGTTTCACAGGCAAGATTAAGGAAAAAGAACAGCTATATATGCCAAATAAAGAGACTCTGTTTAAAATTGTTAAAAATGCATCTGAAAGAGGCTACATACTTGCTAGACAGGACTTAAGTAGAGTCAGCTTATTAAAACCAAGCGGTGAAATGATGTTTGAAAAAGATTACATCAACCAGGATGAAATGGAAATTCAATATTATGAACTGACTCCTAATAAGGAAATCATTGCTATAACTGATAAAAAGCAAGCCTTTACTTATCTTTACACCAATGAAGGGAAATTGATAAATCAGCAACCTATTGAAAGCTTAGGCCAGATCGCTATGATTTATTACAATAAAACCAATGAAGTACATGTCTATAAATGTCATGAAAACACCTTCAGTATTCTAAAATTCAATATTTAAGAATGAGATACTTTTTAATACTATTTATATTCTTTGCCAATAGTGCATTTAGCCAAAATGAGGATACTAAAACATTACCTCCCAATAGCTTAGCATCTCCAAAAGCGACCGTCAATACCTTTCTACAAAACCTGCAGGAAGACGATTTTCATCCTGAAATCGCTGCAAAAACACTTAATCCAGAATATATTAAAGGTAAAGATGGAGAGTTAATTATCACTCAACTTAAGCAAGTTTTAGATGGAGCGGGTGTTTTAATTGATATTGACGAGATTCCGGAAAATCCTAACTACACCGACTCCTCTAACCTGAAAAGATACTATTTATCAGAAATTGAATTTCCTCAAATCTATCTCGAAAAGAGTAATGATAAATGGTATTTTAGTAAAAAAACGATCAACAAAACAACCGAACTACATAGGCAAGTTTATCCTTTCGGTACTCATAAATTAATGAACATCCTGCCTAAAATGGGCACTCAAAAAATTTTAGGATTACATGCCTGGCAATATATCAGCATATTAATCCTTATTTTAATCTGCGTATTAATTCATAAAATACTAAGCTGGTTTTTTGATTGGGTTTTTTATCAATTCCTAAAAAATAGAGGCTATGGCAATATTGCTCATGATTACATTTTGCCCGTGGCAAAACCATTTAGTCTACTAATTATTGTAGGGATTTTAATTATTCTGGTTCCTGTACTCCAATTACCTATTTCATTCAATCATTATTTCATTCTTATCCTAAATGCTCTATTACCGCTTTTTGGAACTATAATGGTTTATAAAATTGTAGATATTCTGGGTGAATATATGCTAAAAAAAGCAGCCCAAACAGAAACTACAATGGACGATCAGATTGTCCCAATTCTCAAAAGAGTATTGAAAATCTTCGTCATAATTATTGGTTTTCTTTACATCCTTAACAATTTGAGATTCGATATTACAGCCCTCCTTGCTGGTATTTCAATTGGTGGTTTAGCATTTGCTTTAGCAGCACAAGACACCATTAAGAATTTCTTTGGCTCACTGATGATTCTATTTGATAAGCCTTTCCAAATAGGAGATTGGGTAACTGCAGGCGATATCGATGGAACTGTTGAGGAAGTTGGTTTCCGTTCTACTAGGGTGAGAACTTTCAGAAACTCCCTGATTACAGTTCCTAATGGAAAATTAGCTGATATGGCAGTAGACAATCACGGTTTAAGGAAATATAGGAGATTTTATACTACTATCACCATTACTTACGACACTCCAACACACTTAATAGAAGCCTTTACCGATGGCTTAAAAAAGATTATAGAGGAACACCCGAAAACCTGGAAAGATTTTTATCATATCTATTTTAATAATATGTCTGCTTATTCTTTAGACATCATGTTTTATGTTTTTCTGGATGTACCTACCTGGGGAGAGGAATTAAAATACAAAGAAGAATTATTGTTAAGTATAATGAAGTTAGCCAAGCAACTCGGAATCAATTTTGCTTTCCCTACGCAAACGCTGCATATGGAAAACTTCCCCGGACAGCCCTCGTTATCTCCAGAATACCAAGAAAAAAGCCAGGTGTCAGAGAAATTGAAAAATTTTTTCCCACCCTCAAATCCAAAATAAATTTTAAATATAAAATTTAAAAAAGAAACTTATGAGTATGTCTGATAAATATAGATTTGGTACTAAAGCTATCCACGCAGGAGTTGAACCCGACTCAGCAACAGGGGCTATTATGACTCCTATCTATCAGACATCAACTTATGCTCAATCATCACCAGGTGAGCATAAAGGCTATGAATACAGCCGTTCTCAAAACCCTACTCGTAAAGCGTTGGAAAAAAGCATTGCAGCTTTAGAAAATGCAGATTACAGCCACTGCTTTGCTTCAGGCCTTGCCGCTATAGATGCGGTTATTAAAACATTAAAACCAGGTGATGAAGTAATCAGTACAAATGACCTTTATGGAGGTACTTATAGAATGTTTACTGAAATCTTTCAAGATTTTGGGATACACTTCCATTTCATCAATATGTCCGAAGCTTCCAATATCGAGAAGCATATTACAAATAAAACGAAGTTAGTTTGGGTAGAAACTCCTACCAATCCGATGATGAATATCATTGATATTGAAGCAGTTTCAAAAATCACAAAAAAACACAATATCTTATTATGTGTAGATAATACTTTCTCTACTCCCTATTTGCAAAACCCACTCGATTTAGGTGCTGACATGGTGATGCATTCTATAACAAAATATATAGCCGGACATTCAGATGTTGTAATGGGAGCATTGGCTACTAGCAATAGAAAACTATCTGAAAAAATAGCATTTATTCAAAAAGCTAGTGGAGCAGTGCCAGGTCCACAAGATTGTTTTCTAGTTCTTCGAGGAATTAAAACATTACACCTCAGAATGCAAAGACATTGTGAGAACGCATCTGGAGTAGCTAATTTCTTAAAATCACATCCAAAAGTAGAAAAGGTTTTTTGGCCAGGATTTAAATCACATCCTAACCACGAAATAGCAAGTAGGCAAATGCATGATTTTGGAGGGATGATTTCATTTAGTTTAAAAGAAAATACGCAAGAAGCTGCTACAAAAATCTTAAAGAAATTTGAATTATTTATTTTAGCGGAATCTTTAGGTGGAGTTGAATCCTTAAGTGGACACCCTGCAACTATGACTCACTCCAGTGTGCCAAAAGCAGACCGCGATAAAGTGGGGCTCACTGATTCTTTAATCCGATTAAGTGTAGGAGTTGAAGATATTGAGGATTTAATTCAAGATTTAAAGCAAGCATTATCCTAAGTTGATATGAAGCTAAAGCGTTACAGAAGCAAACGAAAATATGAACCAATTTTACCAGGGCCTCGAGAGTGGCCTGTGGTACAATTGAGCCGTAATAAAAAGGAATTTATAAAAGAAGTAATAGAGGAAGCTTACGGGCGCATCAAAAGCAATACTAGAAATAAAACAGCCCTAATAGAAGAGCTAGAAACCACTTTATATAAGGAAAAGGCCAGAATTAGACAGACCCCTTGGAAAGTAGATCCTGATGATGACCATGAATTTTGGAGTAAAGTAAAAAATGATCTACTTGAAATTTCTCAACACAAAGTTAAAGATGAAGAAAAAGCCAATAAAATTCTTCACAGTATAATTGAACGTTACGCAGAGGAAATTGCCGGAAATTTCAATACAAGCCACTACAGGTTTGCAAGAGGGGTGATCACTTTTGGCTTTAACAGATTATTAAATGCTGCAAGGATTAAAAAACTAGGTGGTTTCTGGAGTAGTGAACTCACCATGAATGATAAAATTCAAATTAATGGTGAGGTTGAAAAGCTACGTACCTTAGCTAAAAAAGGAACCGTGGTGATTGTGCCCACTCATTCCAGTAATTTGGATTCTATCTTAATTGGTTGGGTAATTTATACACTTGGTTTGCCTCCTGTAATTTATGGTGCAGGACTTAATCTTTTCAATATTAGCATCATATCCTATTTTATGAATAGTTTGGGTGCTTATAAAGTAGACAGGCGAAAAAAGAATATGATTTATCTGGAAACGCTGAAATCTTATTCTGCCTTAGCTTTAAAAAAAGGATGCCAAAGTCTATTTTTTCCGGGGGGCACTCGTTCAAGAGATGGTAGAGTCGAAAAAGAACTTAAACTGGGTCTTCTAGGGACAGCAATAGAAGCTCAAAGAGCAAATTATCAAGAACATGGAAATGATGCGGAAAAGATATTTATAGTCCCCGTAAGTTTGAATTACCACTTTGTTTTGGAAGCTCCTAGTCTAATTCGCCAATACCTTGAAAAGCGGGGGCAAGAGCGTTATTATGTAGAAAACGATGAGTTTTCATCCTCTTATAAAATCATCACTTTCCTATTTAAATTCTTCACTAAAGGCTCAGATATATCCGTCTCCATAGGTGATGCTATGGATATTTTAGGTAATAAGGTGGATGAGGAAGGGAAAAGTTTTGATTCTACAGGCAGGGAAATTCAACCAAAGGATTATTTCGTTTTCCAAGATAAAATTACAGTCAATAAACAAAGAGAAGCGGAATATACTAGAATGCTTGCCAAAAAGATAGTGAAGCAGTATAGCATAATTGCTCGTGTATTTTCTAGCCATTTAATTGCATTTGTTGCTTTTGAAATAATAAATAAGAAAAATAAGAAACTTGACTTATTTTCATTGTTGAGATTACCGGAGGAAGACTTGGTTATTCCCTACAGTGAATTTAAAACTACTTGTCAGAGAATAAAAAATAAAATTGAGGATAGAATTAAAGAAGGTAGAATGTCTCAAGCCGAACACATGGATGATAATATAGATAATATCATTGAACATGGTTTGTTAAATTTAGGAATGTATCATTCCAAAAGACCATTAATTAAAACAGAAGAAGGTGATATTACTACTATGGATATGAATCTATTATATTTTTACAGAAACAGATTAGACGGATATGGCCTCGAAAAACATATTTGATAAACCTATAGGTGTTGTTGGTGCAGGTAGTTTCGGACTTTCCGTTGCTAATCTTTTGGCTGAAAATTCAGAAGTTTTACTCTATGCCAGAAATCCAGAAGCATTAGAGAGCATCAATAAAAAAAGAGAATGGAACAACTACCCTATTCATCAAAACATAAAAGCTATTGATGATTTAGAACAATTAGCAAGTACTTGTGACATAATTTTTCCTGTAGTACCCTCTGCCAATTTTAGAGATATGATGAAAAGCCTGTCACCTTTTCTTCATCCTTATCATATTCTAATTCATGGGACTAAAGGTTTAAATCTGAATCTACCTGCTGGCAAAACATTGGATAATATGGAAGTTCTTGAAAGGCACCATATCAAAACTATGAGTGAGGTCATCATGGACGAAAGCGTTGTGGTAAGAGTAGGTTGTCTTGCAGGGCCTAATTTAGCAAAAGAAATTGCTCAGGGACTTCCTGCAGCTACTGTAGTAGCCAGCCCCTTCAATGAAGTAATCCAAATAGGCCAACAATTACTCCGTAGTGATCGATTTCAGGTTTATGGAAATCCTGATTTAATAGGAATTGAACTTTGCGGAGTTTTGAAAAACATCATAGCCATAGCATCTGGTGCTTTGTCAGGATTAGGCTTGGGCGAGAATGCTCGTTCACTCTTGATTAGCCGTGGAATGGCAGAAATGATTTACTTAGGTAAAGCTTTAGGTGGGGATGTTCGCTCATTTATCGGATTGGCAGGAATAGGTGATTTAATGGCTACCTCCCACTCTACTTTAAGTAGAAATTTTACTGTCGGAAGAAGATTAGCAGAAGGCGAAAGTTTAGGGCGTATTTTAGGCGATATGCAGGAAGTTGCCGAAGGGGTCAATACCGTAATGATTGCAAAAAAAATTGCTGAAAGTTTTAAAGTTCGAGCACCCATAACCGAAATATTGCACAGAGTGCTATTTGAAGGACTTACCATGGAAGAAGCAGTACAATATTTAATGAAGTACCCACTTAATGTAGATGTGGATTTTATCTAAATCGAAGGAAAGCAAATTAAAAATCCATTCTATTTCTCATTTAAAATTTTATCTTTGTGGTTCGCTAAAATATTTGGTAACTGAAATAGATACTTGATTGATTATTCAAAATATTAATCAATCCTAAGCAATTTAAAGTCAGTTTATCGAAGAACTTTTTAAAGCTAAAATTTAAATAAATATGGGTAAAGTAATTGCAATTGCTAATCAAAAAGGAGGAGTAGGTAAAACCACATCAGCTATTAATCTTGCAGCAAGTTTAGCTGCTTTAGAATATAAAACACTGATTGTTGATGCCGACCCACAGGCCAATTCCACATCAGGAATAGGTTACAATCCCAAAGAAATTGAAAGCAGTATATATGAATGCATGGTAGATGAGGTTGATGCTCAGGACATCATAGTAGAAACTGACTTAGATTACTTGCATATTTTACCTTCCCATATCAATTTAGTAGGTGCTGAAGTTGAAATGGTGAACATAAAAAACCGTGAAGAAAGAATGCGTGATGCACTTAAAAAAGTGCGTAAAAAATATGATTTCATTATTATAGATTGTTCACCTTCTTTAGGTTTAATTACAATTAATGCGCTTACTGCAGCTGATTCAGTTATCATACCAGTGCAATGCGAGTATTTTGCATTAGAAGGTTTAGGGAAATTGCTTAATACAATTAAGATTATCCAAACTCGTTTGAATAAAGATTTGGAAATTGAGGGGATTTTATTAACCATGTACGATGTGCGATTAAACCTTTCAAATCAGGTTGTAGATGAAGTAAAACAGCATTTTAGTAAAATGGTATTTGAAACCTTGATTCCAAGAAATATTAAATTGAGTGAGTCTCCAAGTTTTGGACTCCCGGCTATTGCCCACGATGCTGAAAGCAAAGGAGCAATTAGCTATTTAAATTTAGCAAAAGAAATTATTAACAATAACGGATTAGGAAAATAGCGGATGGCGAAGAAACCGAGAAAAGCATTAGGAAGAGGCTTAAGCGCTCTTTTAGAAGATTCTAATACAGATCAAAAATCATCTTCTAGCAAAGAAAATAGAGATATCACAGACATTTCTACTGGGGCTTCTATAAACGAAATTCCATTAGAACAAATAGAGGTGAATCCATTTCAACCTCGAACTGACTTTGATAAACAAGCTTTAGAAGAATTAGCAGATTCGATTAAAGTTCAAGGTATAATTCAGCCTATCACGGTTCGAAAGCTCAGCAAAGATAGTTATCAACTTATCTCAGGTGAAAGAAGGACTCAGGCTTCAAAATTAGCCGGCCTTAAGTCCATTCCAGCTTATATCAGGATGGCGGATGACCAGCAAATGCTTGAAATGGCATTGATTGAGAACATCCAAAGAGAAAATCTTAACTCTATTGAAATTGCGCTTAGTTATCAAAGATTATTGACTGAATGTGATTTAAAGCAAGAGCAATTAGGTGACCGAGTAGGTAAAAACAGAACCACCGTCAATAATTACTTAAGATTATTAAAGCTTCCACCCGATATTCAATTAGCTATTCGAGATAAAAGAATCAGCATGGGACATGCGCGTGCTATTATCAATATTGATAGTGTGGATAAGCAATTGGACGTTTTCAAAAGGATCCTAAAGGATGACTTATCTGTAAGGAAAGTTGAAGCATTAGTGAGAGAATTGACTAGTGGGGATTCTAATGAAAAGGAAAAACCAACTAAAACCGAGATGCCATATGAGGCTAAGCAGGTACAAAGTAAGCTTTCTTCACATTTTGGCACAAAAATTGGAATGAAAATAGACAAAAATAATAAAGGAGAAATAAAGATTCCGTTTTTATCGAAGGACGATTTAAATAGAATTTTAGATATCCTTTCAGTTGAATTATAAAATGCGCATTTTTTTAACTCTTATCATTTTAATATCATTTAACCTCGTTTCAAATGGGCAGGAAATCCAACCAACAGATTCCACCTTTTTGAGACTGGGTAATGACAATGAGGAGATTGAAACATTCCAATCAGAAGACACATCACATTCTCCAAGATTAGCCGCATTATATTCTGCTATAGTTCCGGGAATGGGCCAGTTTTACAACGAAAAATACTGGAAAATTCCGATTGTTTATGCTTTGGGGGTTTTAGCAGCATCACAAATCAAGCAAAACCATCAAAATTATTTACTCTTTAGAAATGTATTTATAAATCTCGCAGATGGAAATGATGCTAATAATTCTAAAATACAGGATTTTATAAATTTAGGTTTTAATGAGGATAGGACTGATCGGCAGCTACAAAGATATAAAAGAGATAGAGATTATTGGATAATCCTTTCTGGCTTATTTTATGTTTTAAACATAGTGGACGCAACAGTGGATGCTCATTTAAGAGAATTTAATATTAATGAAGATTTGAGTTTAAACATAAAACCAAGTATTCAAAGTAGTCCATATAGGAATATGCACGCAGGCTTATCATTAAATTTTAGATTGAAATAATGAAATCGACATTAAAAATTAAGCTTCTAATATTAGATCTACCGAAGATTATTTTTTAATCAAAGATTACATAGCCTGCCCCGACTAATCGGGGTGACAATAAAATAAGATATAAAATACACATGAAAATACTTTTAATTGGTCATGGAAAAATGGGTCAAGCCATTGAAGAATTTGCCATCCAAAGAGGACATAGCTTAGTAGCTACAGTTGATGTAAACGACACATTGATGCCTACCTTAGCCGAACAAGCTGATGTAGCAATAGAATTCACCCATCCTAACTCAGCTTTTGATAATATAAAATTCTGCCTCGAAAATAATTTACCCATCTTATCAGGGACTACGGGTTGGTTGGATAAAATGCCTGAAATTGAGGAAATCTGTAAAAAGAACAATGGCACATTTCTTTATGCATCAAATTTTTCAATAGGTGTAAATCTATTCTTTAAATTAAATAAATTTTTAGCCAAATTAATCAGTCCGCAAAGCCAATATAAACCTTCAATGATTGAAGTTCATCATACTCACAAAAAGGATGCACCAAGTGGAACAGCTATCACCTTAGCGGAAGGCATCATTAGTGAGCATGAAAAATATACCGCTTGGAAAAATGAAGCTAAAACTGGAGAAGGAGAAATTCCAATCACTTCAGAGCGAATAGGTGAAATTCCGGGTACTCATAAAATCACTTATAAATCGGAAGTTGACCAAATCAGCATTGAACATGAAGCTTATAGTAGAGATGGATTTGTTCAAGGAGCTGTTTTTGTAGCCGAATGGCTTCCTGAACAAAAAGGAATTGTAAATATTGATGACTTCTTAAAACTTTAGAAAATGAAAATTCCATTTTTCAATAAAAAGAAGAAACCAGCCAAACCTAAATCTAAAGTTAGAGAATGGGTCGATGCTTTGGTTTTTGCCGTAATTGCTGCAACTTTAATAAGATGGGCAACTTTAGAGGCGTTTGTTATCCCCACACCTTCTATGGAAGGTACCTTATTAGTTGGTGACTATTTGTTTGTAAGTAAATTACATTATGGCCCCAGAACCCCTAGAACTCCTTTACAACTTCCGCTGACTCATAGAAGGTTTTACAGAACTGAGGACGTTCCTGCATATCTTGATTGGATTCAATTGCCTCAAGTTAGATTACCAGGTTTCAGTGAAGTGAAAAGAAATGATGCGGTAGTCTTCAATTATCCTGAGGAATTACAATACCCTTTAGATTTGAGAGAATACTATATCAAAAGATGTGTAGGCCTCCCTGGAGATAAATTACAAGTCAAAAACGCTGAACTTTACATCAATGGCGAAAAAGCTTTTGTCCCTGAAGACATCCAATTCAGTTATTTCATTAAAACAAAACAGACTATAAGAGATAGGGTTTTTGAAGATTATAATATTTGGGATAAAATGTATGAACCAGGCTACGGATATAGAGTTCATGCAGAACCAGAAGAAATAGAAAAAATGAAATCTCTTCCTTTTGTCGATGATATCATCTTCTCTCCTACTTATAAAAATGGGCAAATATTAAGTACAGACAGCAGCGATGTTGACCCAGCTACATTTCCTAAGACGCCTGAGACCAGCTGGAATAAAGATTTTTATGGCCCTATTGAAGTTCCTAAAGAAGGACAAACCATAAAAATCAATCATGATAATTTACTCATGTATGGTGATGTTTTACGCTATTACGAACATTTGGAAGATATTCAGATTAAAAATGATAAGCTTTATATAGATGGGCAGAAAGTAAGTGAATATACTTTCTCTCAAGATTATTTCTTTATGATGGGAGATAATCGTCATAACTCATGGGACAGCCGTTTTTGGGGCTTTGTACCTAAAGATCACGTAGTAGGGAAAGCATTATTCATTTGGATGAGTATAAACCCTAATGAATCATTCTTAAGTAAAATCAGGTGGGAGCGTTTATTCTCTGGTATTAATTAATCAATACTTTCACCTCTTTTAACTAAAAACAAGTATTCGATTTAATCTATCTCAAAAACCCTCTTAAAATTGATTTAAGAGGGTTTTTGATTGATTATCCTCCCTCACACTTGTAAAGGTCATTTCTTATATAGAATTTTACACCATGAACAAAAAGTCAACCCCTGCCAATCAGGAAATAAACAGCTATATAATTCAAGAGGATACTGAATTATTAAAGCACCTTATTTCCACTTACCCAAACAAGAAAAAGCCTATGCTTAAGCAAGTTATGGGTGGCGGTCAAATCAGAATTAATGGGGACGTTATTACCCAATTTAATCATCCACTCAAAAAAGGCAATGAAGTTCAGATTAATTGGGCGAAGCCTTCAAAAAAAGTAAAGCTTCAGAAGCTTAATATTATATATGAAGATCAGCATTTAATAGCCATTGAAAAAGAGGCAGGTTTACTTTCCGTGGCTTCATTGAAGGAAAAAACAAAAAATGCAGTCCAGATTTTAAAGGAGCATATGGAAGCTATCGATCCTAGAAATAAGGTTTATATAATCCACAGATTAGAAAGAGAAGCTTCTGGGATATTGCTATTTGCCAAAAGCAAAGAAGTACAAGAACAACTACAGAATCATTGGGAAGATTATATAATCGACCGAAAATATGTAGCCATAGTGGAAGGAAAAATCAAAGAATCCTCCCACACTTTGAGGAACTATTTAAGGAGTAATAAACACAATCAGGTATTTATTGTAGATACACCTGATAACGCAACAGAAGCTATTACTCATTTTAAATTATTAAAACAGAGCAATGCTTATTCCATGTTGGAATTTAAGCTTGAGACCGGCTTCAAAAATCAAATTAGAGTTCAAATGGCGCATTATGGTTTTCCTGTTACAGGAGATAAAAAATATACCGCAAAGAAAAATCCCTTAGCGAGAGTTGCATTACATGCCAATTTAATTGAACTTAAACACCCAATTAACCGTGAACATTTAAAGTTTGAGTTGGTTCCTCCTTCTAATTTCCGAAATTTAGTTGCTAAAGGATAAATTATAATCATGCACAAAAAAAATATTCTTACTTATGGACATTTAGCTGAAGGGTTTCAAACCTTTGTTGCTAAGGAATATCCTGAACTAAATTGTTTGCTTGCTCATGATAAGCAAGAGGCAGAGCAATTACTTCCTAAAGCTCAATATGTGGCAGGCTTCAATTTCCTTTCTAAAATGGATATAGGCCATTTGGAATGGATCCATTCTTTTGGAGCTGGAGTTGACAGCTTCATGAAGTTAGAGCTCCCTGAAGATTGCTTATTAACAAAAACGAAGGGGAAAATGGGGCAAAGGATGTCAGAATATTGTTTGACCTATATTTTACAAGACTTAAATAAAACCGAATTATATAAAATTAACCAAGCCTCAAAAACATGGAATCAGGTGGTTCCTAAATCTTTATCAAAACAAAGTGTCATCTTTTTTGGGACGGGGAATATCAGCACAGACATTGCCCAGGTTCTTCAACCAATGGTAAAAAATATAGTGGGGGTTAATACTAGCGGTAAAAACAAAGAGTTTTTTGACGTTTGTTTATCTATTGAAAACTTAGATATGGGAAGCCTAGAAGCTAATTCTATCATTATAAATACACTACCATCTACAAAAGGCACACAAAATCTATTCAACAAAAATTTCTTCTCAAAACTCGAAAATGTGTTGTTTATCAATATAGGAAGAGGAAACTCAGTGAAGGAAGAAGACTTAATTGAGGCTTTAGATCAAAAATACATTAGGCAAGCAATTTTAGATGTATTTAAAGAAGAACCGCTACCAGCCGACTCTCCTTTATGGGAACATCCTCAGTGCATTGTAACTCCTCATATTTCTGGTATTACTTTATTAGAAGACGTTAAACAAAGCTTTAAATTAGCATATGAAGCGGTGAAATCCGGAGATGATCATAAATTATTGGTAAATACTGAGAAGGGATACTAGTCTTTATATAAAATAATCAGAGCTATCACGTTATTGAAAGCAAAGGCGATTCGCGTGCATCAACTTATGAGAACAGTTAAATATTGCAGCTCCATAAATTCTGTGTGTCATCCTCTTCTTCAAAAGGATGACACACGAATCGAGATTGCAGATGCCCTAAGTTCGCTGGTTAATCAACAATTTTAAACTCATAAAACCTGACAGTTTTTTTAAACTCAAAAAGTCAGAATTAAAAAGGTAATTCATCATCCTCACTTGGAGGTGGCGTTTCTTGAGGGCCGCTAGTTCCTCCTGAATATTGTGGTGGCATATTTTCATTTTGGGCATTTGGCACACCCCCAACATTCCCATCTGATGCTCTATCCACAGCCCAAATTTTTACATTGGTGTACCATTTTCCGTTGTATTCCCTACTATCAATATTGATTTTAGCTGTTAGCTCTTCACCCTGCTTGATATTAAAACCATCAATCTTATCTCCCCAAACTTCAGCGCAAACTTTCTTAGGGTATTGCTCTTGAGTCTCAAAAATATAAGACTGCTTTCTCCATTCACCGTTTTTACCCTGACCTTTTTCTTCAGGTAAAATATCAATAACTTTTCCTTTAAATTCCATTGAAGTAATTTTATTAATTATGGCACAAAAATGTTAAATAATAATTCCCTCACCTAATCAAATTCCGATTTTAAATCCTAAAATTATTGGTTTACAAAACAGTCCGTACTTTCTTTGCATTCCAAAATTGATAATTTAAAACATGATCAAAAATTTAAGAGTACTAGCCATATTAGAAGGTATTTCCTATTTACTACTTGGTGTAACTATGCCATTGAAGTATATGATGGAAATGCCTCAACCCAATTATTTTGTAGGAATGGCTCATGGCGTTTTATTTATTGGCTATTGTAGCTTAGTACTTTATGTTGCAATCAAAAGAAATTGGACCCTGAAACTTACTCTTTTATCCCTGGCTGCTTCTTTAATTCCATTTGGTACATTTTATGCTGATTGGAAATGGTTCAGGAAAATGAACACTCAATGACCAACTTATAATTTGAAGTCACACAGAGCAATAATTGATTTTCTACCAAATAAAATAATTCGAGTCGAATTTCAATCGGATAAAACTAATACTATTCTTTAATAACTGCGTCTTAAAGCTTAAAATCCTTATCTTTGCACCTTTAAATTTTACAGCTCATGGATTTAACTACTTTAAGTGCTATCGGCCCCATTGACGGACGCTACAGAAATAAAACCCAACCTCTTGCTCCATATTTTTCAGAATGGGCATTAATTAAATACAGGGTACACGTAGAAGTAGAATATTTCATAGCACTTTGCGAATTACCTCTTCCTCAGCTTAAAGAATTTGATCATGCTCTTTTCCCTAAAATGAGGGAACTGGCTTCAAATTTCAATGAAGAAGATGCCTTGGTGATTAAAAAGATTGAAAAAACCACCAATCATGATGTAAAGGCTGTAGAATATTTCCTTAAACAAAAATTTGATGATTTAGGTATTGGTGCTCAAAAAGAGTTTATTCATTTTGGATTGACTTCTCAAGATATTAATAATACTGCTACTCCCCTTTTATTAAAAGATGCAACTGAAAAAGTTTATCTGCCATTTCTAAATGAAATTAAAGATATGCTAGGTAGCTATGCCAAAGATTGGAAAGATGTGCCTATGTTGGCTAAAACACATGGTCAACCTGCTTCCCCAACTAGATTAGGTAAAGAAATTGCTGTATTTGAAGTACGTTTGGCAGAACAACTTAAACTAGAAAAAGACATTCCATTTGCAGCCAAATTTGGTGGCGCTACCGGTAATTTCAATGCCCATCATGTTGCTTATCCGAAAATTGACTGGAGAGCATTTGGTAATAATTTCTGCGAAAAATACTTAGGACTTAAACGTTCAGAGCCAACCACGCAAATTGAGCATTACGATCATTTAGCTGCCCGATTTGATTCGTTCAAGCGATTAAATACGATCTTGATGGACTTAAGTAAAGATGTTTGGCAATATGTCAGTATGAATTACTTTAAGCAAAAAATAGCTAAGGATGAAGTAGGTTCGTCTGCTATGCCACATAAGGTGAATCCAATTGATTTTGAAAATGCAGAGGGTAATTTGGGCATTGCTAATGCTATTCTAGAACATTTATCAGCTAAACTTCCTATATCAAGATTACAAAGAGATTTAACCGATTCCACAGTTTTAAGAAACATTGGAGTACCACTTGCTCATGGTTTAATTGCTTTTGAATCATTGAAAAAAGGCTTAGGTAAGCTCGAATTAAATCCCGCAGCTATTGAACATGATTTAACTGAGAATTGGGCGATAGTGGCTGAGGCCATTCAAACTGTATTAAGAAGAGAAGCTTATCCTGCGCCATATGAGGCATTGAAAGCTTTGACTCGTAAGAATGAGAAAATTACTCAGAACACTATTTCTGAGTTTATTGATAGCCTAGAAGTTTCAGATTCTATTAAAGATGAATTGAAGGACATCACGCCTTTTAATTATACTGGTATTTAATTTTACTTCTTGAGGTTTTAAAATCTGCATCCAATTCTTGTCATTTTAAGGATTCTGGAGCAGCTTGAACTAATAAAAGTATTATACTATTCCTCAGGATTAATCCAAAACAAATTGATTGACTGCATCCAATAAGCTTTTTGCTTTAGGTGCAGTCGTCTTTTCCAACTCTTTATCCCCAACTAAAATCCCTCTAACACCAATTTTCTCAGCAGCTTGAATATCGCGTATAGAATCGCCTATCATAAAAGATTTCCCAGTATCAACCTCCCATTTAGAAACAGCCTTTTCTAGCATCAGGCTATCAGGCTTCCTAAGCAATGAATTAGTAGTTACGGGATGATGAGGGCAAAAATAAATATCATCAATTAAATGGTCTGTTTCAGCCTGAAAGAAGGCGTGACAATTACTCACATCTTCTCTTTCATATAATCCTTTCGCTATACCTGCCTGGTTTGTAATTACGATTAATAAATATCCTGATTGCTTTAAGATTTCCAGACTTTCTTTAACACCCTCTAAGATTTCAAAATCTTTAACTTTATATGTATAATCCCCTCTTTCCTTATTTAAGACTCCATCTCTGTCCAAAAAAATACATTTATGTAATCGCATCAAATTCTTTTATAAATTGGACCGCAATATCTGAAAAGATTTTATAGTTTTGAAGTTCATTTGGATTTATGAGAGATAATTTAGTCATCATACCTACTTACAACGAGTGCGAAAATATAGAAGATATAATTCGTGCTATATTTCTATTGTCTACAAGATTTGATCTTCTCATCATTGATGATAATTCACCTGATGGCACAGCGGATATAGTAAAGTCATTACAGGGGACATTTAATGGACAATTACATATTATAGAAAGATCAGGAAAGTTAGGTTTAGGAACAGCTTACATAGAAGGATTTAAATATGCCTTAAAAAATAATTATCAATACATATTTGAAATGGATGCAGATTTCTCTCACAATCCATTGGATTTGTTAGAGCTGCTCAAATCATGTCAAAAAGAAAATGTTCAGCTTACTATCGGTTCAAGATACAAAACAGGTGTAAACGTTGTAAACTGGCCAATGGGAAGGGTATTAATGTCCTATCTAGCAAGTAAGTATGTGCGTTTTATTACTGGATTACCAGTTTATGATGCTACAGCTGGTTTTATTTGTTATCACCGCTCAGTTTTAGAAACTATTGAACTCGATAAGATTAAATTTATAGGATATGCTTTCCAAATAGAAATGAAATTTACCGCATGGAAGCATGGATTTGGAATAGAAGAAGTTCCTATAATTTTCACAGACCGAAGCAAAGGCACTTCAAAAATGTCAAAAAAGATATTTAAGGAAGCAATATTTGGGGTTATCCAAATGAAAGTAAAAAGCTGGTTCAAAAAATATAAGCAGGTGAATGTTAAGGTTTCGACTCAAAAAGCTACTGCTTAATAATTTCTTTTAAGGAATCAATATGAATATCATGCTTTCCCTCAAATTCAATTTGATTGACATTTACATTCAGCTTTTCGATTAAAGACTCCTGTTCATGTTTTCGTTTTTCATCGATGAATTCATCTTCAGTCCCTCTTAACATATAAACTTCTTTATTCCTCAACTTATTTCCCAAGCCTGAAAAATCAATATCTTCAGGAAAAGCACCGGAATGTAATATTAATTTTTCAAATGGAAAGGATAATTTTTCAGCCCATCGGCATACAGTTGCTGATCCTTGAGAGAATCCTAACAGAGTGATGTTGACATTTTCTGAAGCATCTTTTAATACTTCATCCGCTATTGAGTTTAAGTAGTTGATATAATTATCAATATCCAATAATCTTTCTTCTTTGGTCATCCAGGTACTTCCTACTCTACCTGAAAAGCCATCTAAATAAAAACGAGACAAGCCACTTGGAGCAACAATCACTCTAGTATCGGAAGATATACCCTTAAATTTCCTGATAAAATATTGTGATAATTGCCCATATCCATGCAAAACAAACCAAATTTCTTTTGTAGAAGAGGAAACAGCATTGCTTTGGTGATAAACAGCTTGGTGTTGAAAACTTACAGTTCTTCGCATTTATTTTGAGCTAGAATTTGAAAAAAATATAAATAAAAAAAGCAGGTAAAACCTGCTTCTTAAAATTTTGAGATTATGAAAAGTGAAATCTTATCGTTTAAACCCTAATACACTTCCACCACAATAGTTTGAACTGCCTTCAAATGTATAAGTTATGTAGTAAATACCTGTTACCTGACATGGAAATGCAATACTTGATAAAGTAGAGCCTTCATATTTTGTTGATGCCACTTTATTTCTGTTTGAATCATATAAAGTTAATACTATCCCATCAGTTCCTGAACCTTCGTTACAAATCATTATTTGATAAGTAGCTCCTTTGGTAAATACATAAGAGTATTCTACTTTATCTTTTGCCCCAGATTGACCATCAATATTATAGCTTTTCAAAAAAGTAAAGCCTGATTGTAATTTAGGAATACATGCTTCCACATGCTTCTCAGTATCACACTGAGCATAAGTTTGCTGAACAGAGGCTGATATAAATATAATTCCTAATGCAAAGATTAGCTTTTTCATAAAATTTCTTAGTTAATAATGTTCTCTCTAATTGCGTAAACCTGATTTCTTATTGCTTCAATATTCTCATCATCCATGATGATTTCACTTGTACTATTATCCTTAACAACAAGCATGCCATCTACAACTTCATAAGTTGGTTCACGATATACAGTCTTAATTTCAATCTTATTAAATTCTTCTTGAAGCTTGGTGAATTTATTGGAAAGCTGATTGATATTTGGATCATTATCTTTGTAAAAAGACATTAATAAGACCACATTATCCATAATAATCTTTTGTTCTGCTATTGTTTCTTTTAGTTGTTCATTATTTGGATTTTTCTCTGAAACCCTTGAAACAATATAAAGCGCTTCAAGCCAACCCCCTGACAATAATAAAATACTTAAATTAGAACGCTTTTGCTCTTGTAAGTAGCTATTTATGTTGTTAAAATTTTTAGTGGTTATTAAAAGAAGTGAATCTAAATTTTTACTATTGGTAGCTAATCTTTTAATAGTTCCAATATCAAAGAACTGTCCTATACTCAAATCATCTGCTAAAGATTTTATAGAATTAAGATAGAATAAGGCATCCTGATTTTGTTCATAAATATTAGTATATCCTAAATCAGTACCATAAACCCCCAATGCTAAGGCTTTTTTATAATTACTGTTATAATCTGATATCTTCTCAGGATCATTAAGATAACTATTATCATATTTAGTATCAGATTCTTTCAATAGAGTAGAAATCTCTAAAGGAGAAGGTATCTGTTGGATAATATCAGATATGACATCTTCAGAAATAGAGGGTTCCTCTATTTTAACAGAGTCCAATACACTAGATATTTCATCTGCCGAAGGTTTTTTCTTCGAGTCGCAGGCTAGAGCTGTAATTATTATTAACAGCCCCAAAAGTATATTTTTCATAAAAATGTTTTTTATCATAACAAAAATAGAAATTCCCTTAGTTAATACAAATTCTCTTTTTTTAAAATCAGTATTTTTTTTTTAGATACAATTCAATACTCTTCAAGTAAAAAAAATATAAACTCATTGATTTATGATTCTGACTTTTTCAATTTAATATTACTAAAGAATACTAAAGCCTTTCCAAAAAGCTCAAAATACAAAGTAATATATAAAATTAAAGACATGAACCATATCACAAGTATATTAAAATAAAACGTATCAATATAAACACCGGCAAAATACTTTTCAGGAGCAAAAAAGTGAGTCCTGTAATTTAACAAATTATCCGGTTTTGCTGGTCTATTAAAAACAGGATCGATTTGTTGTATTAACTGCCCTTTATACTCAATAACTCTATCTTCTACAGTCAGATTCCTTACTAAATCAGCTAGACTTTCGTTGAAATATAAATCTTTAGCTTCATTTAAATTAAACTGATAAGAAGAATCATTCTCCAAATGAAACTGTAAAGTCTCTTTCTTTTTCACAGCTAAATTAAATTCATTTATGTAATGATCTCTCAACTGATCAACATATAAGCTTATCTTATCAAGATCATCTTGACTAACAGATTCAGGATCAAGTAGTTTATCTAAATTTTCACCTTCTAAATTTCCTTTAAAAGGTTCTTTCTCTAAAGCATTATAAATAATTGTTGTAGAGTATTCAATCTCCTCCAATGCCTCCACTTCTTGATTACCTAAATTATTTTCAATAACTCTCAATTTCTCCCTGATTTTCTTAGTTAAAAATGAGGATTTAAAATCAGCTGTTTTTTCATCTGATTCAATGTCATAGAAGTATTCTTGGTAGCTATTGTTTTTAAACATATCAACAGCAAGCGCTTCATATGCCCAACGAGAAGTCATCAAATCGGCTACAACAGGAACTTTCCCTTTTGTACTTATTACGTCATTCAATTTATCGAAGCTAAATAACAACCCACTTAAAATCATTTGAGGAATAAGTAAAAGAGGAATTAAAATGTAAACCGTAACAGCTGAGGTGAAGGCTGAACTAACATTTAGTCCGAGGACATTTGCAAAACATGAGGTCGTGAATAAAATTGCCCACATACTAAATGTTGCGTCTCTTATTTCCAGTACTAAAACTCCTATAATAACATAAGTTAATGTTTGAATTGCTGATAAAGTAAATAGAATGGTGATTTTGGAAAGCAAATAACTATTCCAACTTAAATCAAGAAAGGATTCTCTTTTTAAAATTTTCCTATCTCGTATGATTTCTTCAGCACTTACGGTTAATCCCATGAAAAGTGCTACAATAATACTCATTAGAAGAAATGCGGGCAGGTTATCATTAAATCTGAAAATATAATCATCCCCTGAAGGTGCGCTTCTGTATTTAATAATAAACGCAAGCAATAAAGCAAGAAATGGAGCCTCTAATAAATTGATCAACAAATACTGCTTATTACTTATTTTTGAGAGCGTATCACGTATAGTGAAAATCACTGTCTGCTTTAATTTATTAGGTATAGCTAGTGTTGACGGAGGTGCTTGGGTTTCTTCTTTGACTGGTTTGTGATCAAAATGATCATGATAAAAATCTCTCCATTGGGTAGGATTAATTTTACGCTTATTCGTTAATTGCCCATATTCATCTACTACTTTTGCCTCAATAATATTAAAAATTTGCTCAGGATTTACATTTCCACAAGTTGGGCAAACTCCTCTATCGGCATCAACCTGATTAGTAGTCTTTTTAAAATAAGTCACCGCTTCTATAGGATGACCATAAAATATTTGATATCCACCTGTATCCATGAGGATCATCTTATCAAACATTTTATAAATGTCAGAAGACGGCTGATGAATTACTACAAATATTAATTTCCCTTTAAGGGTTAATTCTTTTAATAAATCTATTACATTTTCAGAATCTCTGGAAGAAAGACCTGATGTTGGTTCATCTACAAACATTACAGCTGGTTCACGGATAAGTTCAAGCGCAATATTCAATCTCTTTCTCTGCCCACCCGAAATAGTTTTATCTAAAACACTTCCTACTCTTAAATCTTTCCTTTGCTCTAATCCTAAATTCTCCAGAGTATCCATCACTCTTTTATGAATATCCTCCTCTGACAAATTAGCAAAACAAAGCTTTGCATTGTAGTACAAGTTTTGATAAACTGTTAATTCCTCAATTAGCAAATCATCTTGAGCAACATAACCAATAATACCTTGGAGTTGATCTGAATCTTTATTTAAATCAAGGCCATTGATCTTGATTTGTCCTTCGGTAGGCTCTTGGATACCCGCTAAAACATTCAATAAGGTTGTTTTACCAGCACCTGAAGCTCCCATAATACCTATTAGCTCACCAGGCCCTTCAAAAACGTTTACATTTCTAAGCCCAAGCTCACCATTCGGGAACTGCAAAACTATATTCTCAGCATTAAATGATAAATTAACCTGCTCTGCATCAGATAAGAATTTTCTGATGAGCTCAGAATAATATAAGGCGGCACCTTTTGGAGTTTTTATAGTGCTTCCATGAGAAAACAGATAGACTGAATCTGTCTTCATAATAAACCCGTTCAGATTGATTTCTTCTGTACCTGTGTATTTCACGAAATACATATCCACACTTTTCACATTCATGAAAAGAATCTCTCCATCAATATCAGCATGAACATGAAGGCCATCTTCAGCAGGAGTATCATTATTTACAGCAAGAATATCTTCAAACTGCTCCAAATCATCTGATTGGCTTTTAATAACAAAGCTTTCAATAAGTTTAAATTCGTCTTTGACAATGTTAAAGACATTAGAAACGGTATCAATGATTTCCATTCGCTGTGGTGTGAAGTTTTTATCAGCGGAAACCATTTCCAGAAGCTTAATAAGTACTACTACTTTTTGCTTTTGGGTTAGTGTTTTATTGATTTTCTTACAAATGGCTAGCGTTCTTACCGAATCCCTAACAGAAGTAAGTTTTTTCTTTTTAGATTTTCCATCTTCAGCCTCCTCTTCAGGTTCTTCTCCCCAACCAACCAATTTATCATAGAGCTCCAGATACTCTTTAATAGAGTCTTGATCAAGCTCTTGCTGGAAGAAACCAATAACGAAATTTCTTTCCTTTTCAGTGGCTCCTCCATCCTGCTTGGTGATTATTCCAAATAATTGAGTTAAGGCTTTGAGTATCTCTTCACTCATAAAATAAGACGGTTATGGCTTAAAGGTAAAACAATAGGCCATTGTAAATACATGGCCTACAACAATTAAAACTAAAAAGTAATAATTAATATGTTTTGAATTCAAATGGGATTTCCACCAATTCAGAAAATTCTTCTCCAGCTTCCTCCATATCCTCATCATCTTCATGAAAATACCAGTCAATGGTGACACCATCAATATCTTCTAAAGCTGATAATACATCTAATATTAATTTTGATGAAGCAGTATTGAAATACTCTAATTTAAAAGTAAACAATGTTTCAGGATTTGAATCTTCACCATAAGCTGTAATCCAATCTAAAATAGGCTGATAAAATTCAGCTGAGTCTTCAGGTAATGAACGACCTGATATTTCGAATATACCATTTCCTTTATCTAATAATATTTTGGGGGTATCCTCTGTTCCTTCAAGGTTAATGATTTCCATATTTAATTTTATGTTTTAAATTTAAAAGTTAAACTAAAATTTAGATTTTAAAGTCTCAAAATAGTAGTGGTCAAAGAAAAGAAATGAAATCCTTCTCCCATGTCTTCAAAGTCATATTCTAACTTCTGACCAGACTTCCGAGCCATATCAACAAATCCTAAGCCTGCACCACCTTTATTGGACAGACTATTTGATTTAATAATTTCTTTATACTTGGCTTTTAAACCTTCTTTATCTAAGTGATTAATTTCATCTATTCTCTCTATAAGAGATTCTTTTGCTTCAGTATCAACTGGATTTCCACTTGTTACTACATATCTATCGTCTTCTTTACCAATAATAAAAATTGCAGCATTTCTTTTAGCAGAAAGCGGGTTAAAATCATCTGAATGTTTTACGATATTTTGTAAGCATTCTACCATTACATTAAACACCTTACGTTTTATGCTTGACTCCTCACCCATAGAATCCATGTTTCGTTCTGCCATTGCTAAAACTGATTTGGTAATCTCTTGGGTAAATTCCCCTTCGTAAACCAAGATTAGGTTTCTTGACAGCATGGTTTTATGTAGATCGTATATATACTTCATGTTGTTATTCGGTTAAAAAGCCTTTTCAATTGTAACCCTATTCATTTTCAAGCCTTAAATTAAATAATTTTATTTATAATTAAACTTTTCCCAGTTAAAATCTAATACCTATTAAGAGTACATCGTCTGTTTGCTTATAGTCTGCTTTCCAGTTTTCCCAAGCTTCGTCAAATATAATATGTAGTTCATCCATAGATTTACTGTGATTATCGACTATTGTCTGTCTTAAGCGCTTAGGTCCATATTTTCTGTTTTGTGGCCCACCAAATTGATCTGGATAACCATCTGAACAGAAAAATACTGCATCTCCAGTTTTATATTTGATTTTGTGATTATCAAAATTGGTTTGATTTCTATAAATACCTCCACCAATTGGGAATTTATTACCCTTAATTTCGTCTAATTCGCCATTAGCATGCAAATAATATAATGGACGATGAGCACCTGAGTATTCTATTTGATTCTTTTTCTTATCAATCTTACAGAAAGCAATATCCATTCCGTCCTTGGTGGTAGAATCATCCCTATCCTGACGTAAAGTAGAAGTAACACCAGCATCCAACTTATCTAAAATTATTCCCGGATCGCTAATTTTCTGTGACCTTACAATATCGTTTAATAAGAAGTAACCTATTAATGAAATCAATGCACCTGGCACACCATGTCCAGTACAATCTACAGCTGCAATATAAATGACGTCATCTACTTCAATATACCAAGGGAAATCGCCACTTACTACATCTTTCGCCTTATAGAGAATGAATGAGTTTGGTAATTTTTGTTGAATAACCTGATTGTTTGGAAGGATAGCTCCTTGTATACGCTTAGCATAATTAATAGACTCAGTAATTTTCTTGTTCTTACTGGCAATTTCTAATTCAATTAATTTTCTATCGGTAATATCATGAGAAACAACCAAAATAGATTCCAACACCTTCTCTTCATCATATTCAGGAATAGCATTCACTTGCATCACCCTGTCCCCCATTTCAGACGGGAAGTCTACCTCCTCTGTGACTTTCTCATTCTGTTCTCTAACTTTTTCTAACAACTGAGCCCAAGCTTCAACTATTTTTGGTTCAATATCGGCTTCATGTAATCCTTTCTGAATGACTTCATCAGGTCGTTTGCCTGTATATCGCTCAATCATTGGATTTACATAGAAGAACTTGCCTTCATTATCAATTCGAGTAATCAAATCAATAGAATTTTCAGATAAGGCTTGCATTTTACTTCTCATGCGCTCTTCTTGTTCCGCACGTCTTCTTTCTGTAATATCTCTAGTGTTGAATATAATTCCTTGAATGGCAGGATCTTCCAATTGATTGGAACCTGTTACTTCTACCCATACATACTCATCATCACTATTTAAATATTGATGTTGCATGTTAATAGAATCATCAGGATTATCTATCAGGTACAAGAACTGCTCGTGAACTTCCTCTCTTGAATCTGGATGTACTTTATCCAGCTCTGTCGTATCGATGATGTCTTCTTGTCTGTAACCTAGAATCTTTTCTACTGAAGGCGAAATATAACGAACCGTTCCATCTTTTTCATAAATAGTAATAACCTCAGAAGCATTTTCAAGCAATAACTGCATACGTTTCTGAGTGCGGTTCACTTCTTCTATTTGATCTTCCAATCGTTGGTTCGTACGCTTCAGCTCTTCCTGAGTAGCCTCCATTTCTTCCGCATTCTGTCTCAATACTTCCTGTTGCTCCTGAAGCTCCTGACTCATTGTCTGTGATTCTGCTAATAACTTACGGGTTCTTTCATTTACTTTAATATTGAAGACCGTTCTAGCAATAATCAAACTAATTTCTTCTACGAACTTAACCTGACTGGAATCAAACTTATGGAACCCGGCAAACTCTAATACACCATAGACTTTTTCATCCGTAATCAAAGGAACTATTAATATACAACTAGGTCGTTGATCTCCCAATAGACCAGAAGTAACGCTTACATAATCATGCGGTATCTCCGTTCTTATTAATGTATCTTGTTCAATAGCCGATTGCCCCACTAATCCTTCTGCAAATTTGAATTGAGCCTTGAGATATTTCTTTTTGTTATAGGCATAACTTGATTTCATTTCCAGGAAATAATTCTCAGAATCATCATCATTTAAGACATAAAAGGCACCTTGAATGGCATCTATTTTCTCAGTAACATATTTTAATATCTCATCTCCTAATTGCTCTAAACTATCATTACTACGAAGAATTTCTCCTATTTCAGCAACACCTGTAACAATCCAATTCCTTTCCTTATCTCTCTTTTCGGCTTCTTGAATGGAATTTCTCATATTAATTAATGAGTTTCCTAATGTATCTTCTTCAGAGATAGGTTTAAAATCCGCTTGAAAATCTCCTTCCCCAATTTGCTTAGCAAAATTGGCTGTGCTTTTTAATGATGAAACATAACCATCTAGAATTAATGCCATTTCACCTATTTCATCATCTGATTTCTTTGGCACATTATTAGGTAAAATACCTTTCCCTAATAATTTTAGGGTTTCTTTTAAGGATAGAATTGGATTTAATAAAACTCTTGAAAATATTATGGATATAATAAGAGAAAGAAATAATATTATAACACCTGTATAAACAAATTTCTTGATTAATCCTCTTAACTGCTCTTGCACTTCTGCCTCTTTAACATGTGAAGCAATTCCCCACTCCACCGATGGAATATTACTCCATGCGGATAAAACCTCTTCTCCATCATAATTCACATCTTTAGCATATCCATTTTCACCTAATGCTGCTTTCTGTACACCAATTGAAGTTTCTTCTTTTAAAGTGACGGATGATGGTGCTAAGCTATCTGCAACTTGTTTTAAGGGAGAAAGAAATAGTGCTTGATTTCCACTCTGAACAGTTAAAATACTTTCATAAGTCTTAAACCCGGTAGAATTGGCTTTAACAAATTCATAAATTGGATCCATATTTTTCACCAATACTAATAAACCGGCAGGACTATTATAATCATCAATTAATGGCATCCCGAATAATACTAATTCTGTTTCGCCATATTCCTGAGGTTTATTGAAGGTTGCTGAGTTAATAGCTAAATTATAAAAATCTTCATCCTGATTTTTCAAGTTTTCACCTTTTGAAAGTAATTCAACTGAATTATTAGTATTGAAAATTATCTCACCGTTCAAATCAGTCAATAAAACTGCATCAATTGAATAATTTTCAACAAAAGTTCTTAAATCAGCTTCTATTTCAAATAAAACTGCCGCTTTCAAACTATCTGCATTTATAGTTGTATCCTCCTCCTGATACTTTCTAACCCCAGATTGAATGGACAATAAACCTGAAATATGATTCGCATTATTCTGAATCCCTTCAAATAAGTTGTCTATCTTCTCAGCTTTTTGTGAATTGTAAGACATTAATTTATCAAAATTCAATTTTTCAATTGAATCTCGGTTCATGTTATAAGTAATAAAACTAACCGTTATAACGCTTACCAATACTACAAAAAGTAAAATTGTAGTGATTTTAGTCCCGATTTTTATGTTTTTAAACATATTGAATTCTTTGATCCTAAAAAATGAATTATTGTTTTTCTGTTTCCTTTTTCTGTCCTTTATCCAAATCATTTGCTAACAAAGCCAATGACTTTTCAACTAATACCTCATGAGATTTTTTAAATGCTTTGAAAGATGCAATTTCCGCTACACCTAAAAGCTTTTCATCCTTCATGATAGGGCATAATATTAAATGTGCCGGATTTGATTCTCCCAAGCCTGATAATATTTTAATATAGCCTTCAGGTATGTCTGAAATATTGATCATTTTTTTCTCTTTTGCCACTTGACCTGCTAAACCTTCTCCAAATTCATATGATACTGTTTGGCTTTCCGGTAAAACAAAAGCATAGGCAGCAAATAATGTTATGACATTTTTATTATCCATTTTATCGGCTACATATATTGCTCCTTGACTAGCCTCTAATTGACCCGCTAAATAAGATAATAATTTCTCTGCCTTGATTTTATTGTTTGGTTCCTTTTTAATTTTAGCATTTATTTCTTTCAATTCTTCATCAACATCTGCTTCTACATTTTCCTCATTCTGCGTGTCTTTTGAATTTTTTTTCTCTTTAAATTTCTCAATGTAAACCACATTACTTTCCTCATCATTACCCTTGTTAAAAAGATGCAATAGAATTGAAACGAAACCTAACAGCACAGATACACCACTAAAAATATATAGCTCATTAAGAACGGGTTTTAATTCCGGTACTTCCGTTAAGCTTATAAGGTGGGTTTCATTTGCTATTCGCTCTGGAAAAATGAAAAGATAATAAGCTAAACCTATAATACTTAAAGTAAAAAGCAAAGAGGTAATAAGTGCTAAATTTTTATATAATGCTTTCATGTATATACTTCAAATTTTTTATTACTATAACTTGTCCCCTATTTCACTGGTTGCCCCAAAAGGATCTAGCTACAAATTTATTCCTACCAAAGGCAGGTAAGCTATCGTTAATTGAAATATTAAGATATCTAAAATTTATGCTCATTTCAAATGAATACATCCCTGAATAAAAAACACTAAATTGTTTATTAAATATTATAAATTAAGAATCATTAAAACTCTAAAAATATATTATTATACTTAATTAAATTCACCTTTCAGTCAAGGCGTCATAATACTTTTTATTTCCAAAAAATGATATGTTTGAACTGTGCAAACATCATCAAATATATATAATTGTATTGCTTTTCAGGCAAAAAATTAAAAATCATTTATACAATTTGTCTAATTCCTTTAAGAATTCAACAATCTCTTGAACTTTTAAGGTGTAATCGATTTCAGTAATATTTCTTGCCGCTGTAGGCATAGTATCTATCATACATTCCTCAGGATCTTGAATAATTGTTAACCCTTTTCTATCCTTAATCCTCTTCATCCCTAATGCACCATCTTTATTGGCACCTGATAGTAAAATACCAATTAATTTATCTCTATAATTATAGGCTGCTGTTTCTAAAGTAATATCAATTGAAGGCCTTGAATTATTAAACATTTCTTCGGTTGAAAGGGCTATTGAATTCCCTAACTCTATAGATAAATGGTAATTAGCGGGAGCTAAATATACTTTTCCTTTTTTTATATTTTCTTTATCATAAGGCTCTACTACCGGCTTAATACTTTTAATAGACAAGGCCTCTACAAAACCATTGCGTACATGTTTCAATCTATGCAAGCACAGGATAATAGGTAAGCTGAAATCGGCTGGAATTGCAGAAAGAATTTGGGTTATTCCCTGAAAACTACCTGCAGATCCTCCAATTACGATTGCTTTATATTTATTATCAAGATTAAATCGAGCCATTGAGTACTATTTTGTACAGACCTCAGTCTTTGATTTTTTTATAAATTTTCTCTTCATTATTTACTACAATGAATTTATTAGCTATTTCGCACCAGATTAAAGATTCCTTGGAGCCTATAACCAAATAGCCATATTTGAATAAACTTTCGTGATGCTTTTTCAATACTTCATTTTGCAGATTTTGATTGAAATATATCATCACATTTCTACAGAGGATTAAATCGAATTTGTTAAAAACCACACCCTGAACTAAATCATGCTCTCTAAAAGAGACATTCTGAATCAGAGATTTATCCATTACTGCCTTACCATTTTCTTCTTTAAAATAATCCTTAAAATTACTTTTGCCTTCAAAACGGATATAGTTCTTTTCATTTAGCTCCATATTTTTCATGGAGTAATGACCCTTCTTAGCTTTTTCTAAAATGACTTTGTCAATATCTGTGGCAATGATTTTTGCTTTTTCTAATATTCCCATTTCTTTAAGCAAAATAGCCATAGAAAAAACCTCTTCACCGGAGGAGCAGCCGGCATGCCAAATGCTAATAGTATTGTGATTTAATAAAATATTAGGAATCACATTATCTCTCAATTCTCTCCAAAAAGGAGGATCTCGAAACATCTCTGTTACATTCACTGTAATTTCTGCAATAAATTCATCAAAGAAAGATTTATCGTCCTTTAATCTTTTGATTAATAAATCAGCAGACCCGAATTTATAGAGCTCCATAATTCGAAGTATCCTTCTTCGAAAAGAGGACATAGCATAATTGGTAAAATCATATTTGTATTGCTCCTTTACCAATTCCGTAATGCGCCTCAAATCCGATATTTCTATATCCTGTCTATTCATGTGGATTATGCATCAGTTCTACTTAAAATCATTATATTCTATCAATTAATAAAAATCAATTGAAAAAACATGTTAAATCTATGTTTTATGTAAAAGTTTCTTAAATCATTCCGCTTAGTAAAAGGATGATCTAAGATTAATTAAATGTCTTTAATATTAAGATTAATTAATTATAACTGCAATAATAAAGAGCTGTTCTTACAATTTGTTAAACATTTAATGTTTTTCGACTAATTTTTTCATCTCTCGGTTTTTTGTGGGAATCATATTAATAACTTTGCCCACTGGAAACTAAAAAAACTATGCAAAACATTTTATTATTAGGAGCAGGAAGGTCTGCTACCTCATTAATCAACTACCTTAAAAAAAATGCTGAACAAGAAGAATGGCATGTTAAAATCGGAGACTTTGATATTAAATTAGCTGAAGAAAAAGGAGGGAATCATCCCAATACTTCAGCTGTTCAGTTTGATATATTAAATGAAATCCAAACAAAAGATGAAATTGCAAAAGCAGACTTGGTTATCTCTATGTTGCCAGCGCGATTCCACCCAAAAGTAGCTTCTGCTTGTGTTGACTTGGGCAAACACATGGTCACGGCCTCCTACAATAGTCCTGATGTGGAGGAATTATCAGATATAGCGAAAAGCAAGAATATCTTAATACTAATGGAATGCGGATTAGACCCGGGAATTGATCATATGACCGCAATGGAGGCTATGGATAACATTAGTGAAAAGGGCGGAAAATTAACCTCTTTTAAATCATACACTGGGGGATTAGTGGCCCCTGAAAACGACAATAATCCATGGCATTATAAATTCAGTTGGAATCCAAGAAATGTGGTTTTAGCAGGACAAGGAGTGGCTCAATTTATACGAAATGGAAGATATAAATACATTCCCTATCATAAATTATTTTCCAGATACGAGACAATAGAAGTAAATGGATTAGGTGATTTTGAAGGCTATCCAAATCGAAATTCATTAAAATACAGAACAATTTACGGCATTGAAGAAATCCCTACATTAATCAGAGGGACTTTCAGAAAAGCAGGGTTTTGTGATGCCTGGAATATTTTTGTCCAGTTAGGTGTAACAGATGATACTTATAAAATGGAAGGATTAGAGAATATGAGTAAAAGAGATTTTATTAATGCATTTCTTCCCTATAATAAAACTCAGCCCATTGAAGAAAAATTATGTCTCAATTTAGGGATTAAAAGAGATTCTGAGACTTTCAAAAAATTGGAATGGTTAGGTGTTTTTGAAGATGCAAAAGTACCCATTTCAGATGGAAGTCCAGCTCAGGTTATGCAAGCCATAATGGAAGAAAAAATGAGTCTGGATCCGGGCGATAAAGATATGATTGTAATGCAACATCAATTTGAATATGAGCTCAACGATAAAAAATATAGATTAGATTCTTCAATTGTATCAAAGGGTGATGATCAATTAGAAACCGCTATGTCCAAAACTGTGGGCTGGCCTTTAGGGATTGCAGTGAAAAATATTCTAAACGATAATATTAAATTAAGAGGGGTTCAAATCCCTATCAAAAAGGAAATCTATGATCCTATTCTTAAAGAATTAAACAACATGGGAATACAGTTTAATGAAAATGAAATAGAAATTAAAGACTAAAAAATAGTTAAGAAGTTTTTCATTAAATTAATATATGAGGGATGGAAATCATGATTTTCGTCCCTCACTATTATCTTTTGCTTATCTTTATTTTGTTTACCTTCTTCCCTATCAAAAACATTAAAAAGCCTGATTATTTTACTTTCTGCTTGATGCCGTAATTCAACACTTTTCTTGCATTGAAATCCTATTGCATTCATCTCCTTTTCAAATAAGGACATTTCAAAAGAGGGGAGCATAATATGAACCTCACCAATTTCAGCCAGATTTAGATCAATCCCTTTAGCTAAAGCTTTAAAAGAAAGATCATTAGTATGGTAGGCCGTATTTTTACCGTGATTAGTTTCAGATTGCAAGTTATTTTGAAAGAAAGGAGGATTTGAAAAAATCACATCATACTTAATCTCAGATTTAAATTGATTGAAATCGCTCAAAACTGCAGTTAACCTATTATTCCATCGTGAATTCTTGAAATTTCTATCTGCTTCATCATAAGCATTTGGATTTATTTCTAAAGCTTTTATTTCAATTTCAGGATATCTTTGAGCCAACATTAATGAAAGAACGCCTGTCCCCGTTCCCACCTCTAATACCTTTTTAGCATTTAATTGAAGTTGAAGAGCAGAAGCAAAGACTGTGGCATCTGTAGTGATTTTTGCCGGACTTAGCTTCTGCTCCACTGAAAATTCCTTGAATTTGAAAACAGACAACTTTTATTTATCTAAAAATAAAACCTAAATGATACACCGCCACCAAACCATAACCCTGGTTCTGGAGCTAAATCTAAGGTAGGTTTAAAATCAACACCAATAACGAATGGAATTTCTGTCAACATATATTCCAATCCTAAAATACCATCTGCTCCAACAGTAAACCCTGTTCCTCTTCCATTAAAATAGTAATTCGGACGTGCAATATTGTCATCGAAAACTCCTATATGAGCACCAGCACCATAATACCAGTTCAAATAGGGTACATCAAATGCATTGACATGCTTTTCATATAATCCAGTAAACTCAAAACCTCCTCTGTAACCAGAAACAAGACCTTCTAATGCATCAGTCTTATTAATGAAATGTTTTCCAGTTATAGCTGTTGGAAAACCTCCTCTCACACCAATAGCTGTTTTGTAATCCTGTGCAAGGATGGAATTAGAACCAATTAACACAAATACTATAATTAATAATTTCAAATTTTTCATAAACCTAAATTTTATTCAACAAACCTTACCAACGAAATAAACATTGTTCAGTTTATCTGTTTTCAAACCCTTCATCAATCAGGTGAGGACCATTTTCTGCTTTCGCTACTGCCAATCGATCACAGCGCTCATTATCAGTATTGCCTGCATGACCTTTCACCCAATGGAAGTGTAGATCATAACCCTTAGAAACTTCCAAATATTGCTTCCACAGGTCAATATTTTTCTTTCCTTTAAAGCCTTTTTTTACCCAACCAGAAAGCCAACCTTTTGTAATTGAATCAATTACATATTTTGAATCACTATAAATATGAACTGGATGTTTTTTAGTTTTTAAACTTTTTAAGGCTACTATTATTCCCAACAACTCCATTCTATTGTTTGTGGTATTTCGATATCCCTCTGAAATTTCTTTCACTTTATCTCCAAAGCGCATTACTACTCCATAGCCACCAGGACCAGGATTACCTAAAGCAGAGCCGTCTGTATAAATGGTAATCATTTTATGAATTCTAAAATTTAATAGTAAAAAAATTTAATCTGTCCTGTTTGTGCGGACATATCTCCAGTTGCTAAGCATCATGCGATCACGGACAATTTTCTCTTTTTAAAAAAAAGGAAAAAAGAAAATTTCCAAGATGACGCATTGATGTTGTTTAACCAAATAGAAAATTCTAACTCAAAAATATAAACCCCAATTAAAAGAAGTTTTTAAATAATTTGATAGAAATCGCCAACAATATTATTCCAAATACTTTTCGCAATATACTAAATCCTGCCTGTCCGATTTTCCTTTCTAACCAGCCACAGGTTTTCAATACTATAAAAACCAAAATTAGATTAATGACCACACCTATGATAATATTTAATGTTTGATACTCTGCCTTTAATGAGATTAAGGTGGTCATGGTCCCTGCTCCTGCAATGAGTGGAAATGCTATAGGCATAATAGAGGCACTGCTAGCAGAAGCATCTTCATGTTTAAATAAGACTATTCCTAAAACCATTTCCATACCTATTAAAAACATCACAATGGCACCTGCAATGGCATAAGAAGCCACATCGATTCCAAAAAGCTTCAGAATAGATTCTCCTAAAAAAAGAAAAACAAGCATAATTACACCAGCCACTACTGTAGCCTTTCCAGATTGTACATGACCAAATTTCTTTCGAAGGTCAATCACAATCGGTACAGACCCTAAAATATCAATCACCGAAAAAAGGATGAGGGAAACAGAAATAATTTCTTTAAAACTGAGCATATCGTTAAAATTTGCGCAAAAGTACGATAAGAAAATCAGCTTTCAACCAATTTTTTAAAAACGATATAAGAAATTAATCAAGTCTATATAGTGTTTATTCGGGATAGCAGGGAAATTGGCAATTCTCAGAGTGATTTCTTTCCATTGACCATATCCATTACCCAATATAATCCCTTCTTTTTCAGCCTCTTGCTTTAAATCCTGAATGAATTCTTTTTCACCCTTTAAGCAAAAAATGGTGTCTGATTGATGCTCAGAAGAAGGAATTAAGGGTTTTAATTTTTCAATTTTTAGAAGTTCATTATAAAACTTCTCTTTTCTTTCCTTTAAGTTTTGATGAATTGAGGAAATGTTCTCAATATTTTGCATCAAACGATTAAGCAAATAGACATTTGCTATGTTGGGCGTATGATGAGTTTGGTTATTCTGTACGTTTTTTAAAATGAAATTGAAAGAATTATAGTGTTCACTTTCATTAATTTCTTTAGCTCGCTCTATTGCTTTTGGACTAACCACCATCAAAGCCATACCTGCTGGAAGTCCGAAACACTTTTGCACTGAAGCATACCAAATATCTCCCAAATCCCAATCGAACTCATATCCCGCCATAGAGGATGTAGCATCATAGGCAATTAAGCTATCTGGAAATTGAGCTCGAACTTGCTTTTGAAAACTTTCACTGATTGCCGTTCCGTTTGAGGTTTCACTATGAGTGAAAGCTAATAACTCCGTATTCTTATCTAATGAATGAGGTAATGGATTTTCATTCAATTCAAATGGTTTTTTTACAGTCTCAGGATGAATTTTCTGGGTATAGTCCGCCCATTTTTCTCCAAAAGCTCCATTGAAGAAATGATAGGACTTATTTCTAATAAAAGATTGCGCTATAATTTCCCAGCATTCAGTAGCAGAGGAAACCACTACAATCTCATAATTCAATGGAATATTTAATTTAGACTTTAGCAGGATTTTAGTAGATGAAAATAAATCCTGGAAAGCATTCGATCTATGATTCCTTTCCAAGATCCCTAAATCCATGGCCTCCTGAAAATATCCCGCCACTTGCGGATATATTTTAGATGGGCCTGGATAAAAATTATAGTTCATTTGAATTATTTACCCTTAAATTCGGGCTTTCTTTTATCAACAAAAGCATTCATACCTTCCGTCTGGTCCTCGGAAGCAAAGGTTAAATAGAAGTTTTTACGTTCGAAGTGCAATCCTTCATCAAGATGCGTTTCAAAAGCTCTATTAACAGATTCTTTTGCCAATTTAGCTGCTACCGGTGACATTTGAGCAATTTGTTCTGCTAATTCAGCAGCTGCTTCCAAATACATCTCGGTAGGTACAACTTTATTAACCAAACCATAATGCAAAGCTTCATCAGCACTAATGAAATTACCTGTTAAAACCAGTTCCATTGCTTTAGCTTTCCCAACAGCTCTCGTTAATCTTTGAGTTCCTCCTGCACCAGGCATCACCCCTATTTTAATTTCAGGCTGACCGAATTTAGCAGATTCTGAAGCTACTATCATATCGCAAGTCATGGCTAATTCACAACCACCACCCAAAGCAAAACCAGAAACTGCTGCAATTAAAGGTTTTTTAGTTTTCTTGATTTGATCCCAGGTACTGAATTGATCAACATTGAGCATATCAATAGCCGTTTTACCTGCCATTTGTTTAATATCTGCTCCAGCTGCAAAAGCTTTTTCATTTCCTGTTAAAATAATAACTCTAACATCCTCATCTTCATCTAAGGTCTTTAAAGTATCCTTTAATTCCGTCATCAACTGTAAATTCAAGGCATTCAATTCCTTAGGCCTGTTAAGATTGATGAGAGCTATATGCTTTTTAAATTGTGTGTTTACTTTTATGAATTCCATAATGTAAATATGAAAAAGCAGAGGTGTATAAAAAAGAAAAACCTTCTTTTTTCAAAGAAGGCTTTTCGTGTTAAACAGGTGTATGAATAAAATTTGTGTTTGTAATAGTATATACTTTAACTCCCCAAAAAGTAACCCCTATTATTAAAAATATTTTAATTTATTAATAAATAATTAGTAAAGCTCTCATAAACAGATATTTACAAGGTGATATTATTTGTAATATTTTAAATTTTTGGAAAATTGAAGGAATAGAAAATCAAAGTTTAACTATTTAACAGTTTCCTGTTCAGTGGTTTCTTTTTTACTTTCTTTCGGTTTTTTCTTTTTATCCTCAGTCAAGTAATCATTTATTTTGGATCTGATCTCCTGATTTGATAAGTTATGGAAAATAGTACCATTTCTTGCTACTGATAATTGACCTGTCTCCTCAGAAACAATTAAAATGACCGTATCAGTAGCCTCTGACATTCCTATTGCAGCCTTATGACGCAAGCCAAATTGGGCAGGAACATCTTTTTCTGTAACTGGCAAAACACACCTTGCGGCTCTAATTCGGCCCTTATGAATAATAACCGCTCCATCGTGTAAAGGACTTGTTTTATTGAATATTGAAATCAACAACCTTTTTGAAACAATAGCATCAATTAAATCACCAGACTCTGAATAAAACTTCAATTCAGATCCTTTTGAAAGCACAATTAATGCCCCTGTATTTGTACCACCTAAGGATTTGGAAGCCTCTATTAATGGTGTAATATTAAATTCATCGCCTGCTTTTCTTTTCTTCCAAGGAAGATTAGATAAAAAACCATTTTCAGAATTAAAAGACGTGGTTTTCCCTAAAAGCAATAAGAATTTACGAATCTCTTGTTGGAATAAAATAATAGCGGCAATAACTCCAACGCCCATAAATTGACCTAAAATAGCAGAAAGTAATTCCATTTCTGCTGCTCTAACTACAAGGTAGATTAAATAGAGTGATAAAAACCCTACAAAAATCCGGACAGCCACGCTACCTCGCATCAAACTATAGACTTGAAATAATAGAAAACTAACAAGCGCTATATCTAATACATCTACTATACTAACTTCTAAAAACCCTATGTTAAAACCTAATATCAATTTTTCAGTTGGTTAAACAATTTTACAGTTTCTACTGCTTCTTTTACATCATGTACTCTCAAAATATTAGCGCCATTCATCAACGCTACCATATTTAATGCGGTTGTACCATTTAACGCATCCACAGCTTTAGCATCTAATAATTTGTAAATCATGGACTTTCTTGAAATACCTATGAGCAATGGACAATCTAATTCCTCAAAATAGGATAAATCATTGAGCAATTCATAATTCTGCTCAAGGCTTTTTGCAAATCCAAAGCCAGGATCAATGATAATATCGTTTACTTGTAAAGAACGTAACTTCTCAATTTTCTGACTTAACTCGAAAACCACATCTTTTATCAAATGATTATATTCTGTCAAATTTTGCATGGTAGCAGGAGTTCCACGCATGTGCATCAAAATATAAGGCACTTTAAGTTGCGATACAGTCTCAAACATTTTATCATCCAGATTCCCACCTGAGACATCATTAATTATGGTAGCTCCGGCCTGAATAGCTTCTTTAGCAATTCCAGATCTAAAAGTATCTATAGAAATTACGATCTCAGGGAATTTTTGGATTAATTTTTTTATTAATGGTATCACCCTTTCCCTTTCTTCCTTAAAAGAAACCTCAACAGCATTTGGTTTGGTTGAATACCCTCCAATATCTATAATATCGGCACCATCTTCCAGCATTTTTTCAATCCTTACCACCGTTTTCTCTACATCAACATTCCGACCTCCATCGTAAAATGAATCAGGAGTGGCATTAACTATCCCCATTACTTTAGGGTATGACAAATCAATCAAGTTCCCTTTAAGGAGAAGTGTTTTTTTATGAGAAAATGCTTTATCTTTCGCTTCCAAATATTATTAAAGTAGAATTTTTAAAAAAACGGTAGTTGATGACGCAAACCGAAAGCGAATATAAGCAAGTTATTGCGCTGTGTAAAGATGTTTTTGAAAAGAAAACAAAAGATTATGGTACAGCATGGAGAATATTAAGATTACCCTCCATAACAGACCAATTATTTATTAAAGCTCAGCGAATTAGGTCCATTCAAGAAAAAGGGATGCAAAAAGTTGATGAAGACATAAAAAATGAATTTATTGGAATCATCAATTATTCAATCATTGCAATAATACAAGAATCGCTAGGTGAGAATACATCACTGGAAATTCCTGTAGAAGAGTTAATGCCAAAATTTGAGAAAGTTGCAAATGAGACTTTGCAACTATTATTGGATAAAAATCATGATTATGGTGAGGCTTGGAGGGATATGAGAGTAAGTTCGATCACCGATATTATTTTGATGAAACTATATCGAGTGAAACAAATAGAAGACAATCAAGGTAAAACCCTCATATCTGAACCCGTAAAGGCTAATTATCAGGACATGATTAATTATGCCGTTTTTTGTTTGATTAAATTGAATGAAGTCAATTAGACAATTACTTGATAATCACATTCAAATGATAAGTTTTTATATCATTTGAATTCTAAACACAAATAAAAAATAAAATTATGAAGATATTAATCGATATCGTAAGGTACATAGTAGGTGGATTATTCATTTTTAGCGGATTAGTAAAAGTAGTTGACCCAGTTGGAACCGCTATTAAATTAGAAGAATATTTTGCCGTTTTTGCCGGGGATATCGCTTCGTTTTTCTCCATTTTTGAGCCCTATGCATTAGTGATTGGAATCATCCTAAATGTACTGGAAGTGACCCTTGGTGTTGCTTTAATTATCAGATGGAGAGTAAGGTACACCATGAATCTGCTCAGTATCATGATTGTATTTTTTACTTTTTTAACTTTTTATACAGCCTATTTTAATAAAGTTACTGATTGCGGCTGCTTTGGAGATGCGATCACTTTAACTCCATGGCAATCGTTTACTAAAGATATTATCTTAGTTATCTTAATTGGATTCTTATATATCAACATTAATAAAATTAAAGAAAGCACATTTGCCGCAAAAAACATCATAGTGGTATGTGTAACAGCTATAAGTTTCCTTCTTTGTATTTATGCAGTAAGACATTTACCTCCGATCGATTTCAGAGCTTATAAAGTAGGAACTAATATTCCAGATGCTATGAAAGCTGAAGAAAGCCCAAAATTTCAATATACTTTTGAAAAGGATGGAAAGAAAATTAAGACTTATGAATATAAATCTGAAGAAGACGGATATAAATTAACGGGGCATGAAATAACAAATACAGAAGCTTCAACTCCAAAAATCACTGATTTTGCTACATGGAATGAATCAGGAGATAAAACTCAAGATGTACTAAGTGGTAAGAAATTATGGATAGTAGCTTATGATATTTTGAATGCAAATACAGAAGGATTAATTGATATTAATGATCTTCTTTCAAGGCTTAGCCCAGATATTAAACCCATTATCTTAACTTCTTCTTCAGCGGAAGACATAATCAAAATAAGAGCTCTAAGAGGCATGAAAACAGATTTCTATTATGCAGATGCTACTGTTTTGAAAACCATTATTCGATCTAATCCAGGGCTTGTATTAGTACAAGATGGAACAATTAAAGCAAAATGGCACTTCAATGATGTTCCTGATCCTATTGATATCACAGAAAAATTAAACTAATGCGTTACTTCCTGTTAGGCCTGCCTGGAAGTGGTAAAAGTCACTGGGGCAAAATATGGTCCGAAAGTACAAAGCTTCCTTATTTTGATTTAGATGAAGTTATTGAAAATAATGAAGGGCAAAGCATAGCTGATATTTTCAAAAATGAAGGAGAAGAATACTTTCGAAATCTAGAGACTTTCTATCTCAATAAATTAATTGATAATTATAAGCCTTTAATGCTATCGACTGGAGGCGGTACACCTTGCTTTAATGAAAATTTGGAGCTGATGAATGCTAAAGGGACAACTATATTCTTAAACCCTCCTATTGAAGAAATTGCTGAAAGAATATCGAAACCCGTTGGTGGAAATAAAAGACCTATGTTTTCGGATTGTCATTCTATTGAAGATGTTCAGAAATTACTTTATGAATTAAAAAACAAAAGGCTTTCTTATTATCAAAAAGCTAATTTTGAATTAGAAAAATGGGAAGTTGATACGATTTTAAAACTGCAATAAAGACATTGCAATATCACTATTACAACATCTTTATTTATGAATTTAGAAAGTTTTCCCTAAGGTTAGCCTTAAACTCGCAATATTTGATTGAGACTTTATAATATCACTACCGGGATAAGCTGTTATATCCGGATTATTAAAGCTGCTTAATGTATAAGTTGCATCAGCAAAGAATCCATTTTTTCTCATTATACCGATACCACCTGAAATAGCCTGTCTATTTTGATCAAAATTACGATATGGATTATCGAAATATGCAAATCCAAGCCTACCTCTTAAAATATTCCACCTACCTTCTACGCCTACTTTTAGATTGAATGCTCCTTGTAAATCACTTCCTACATCAGGCGCATCTCCAGCAAAAGCACCATTCGTGCTACTATAACGAGCAGAAGTGTAATCAACATATTCGAGATCAGCAGTTACAAACCCATATTTAGACAAGAAAGCAGTAGCGCCAACAGAAATCTTTTGAGGTAATTTTAAGCTATAAGCTGGAACCTCATTTAAAATTTCTTCTTCATAGCTTACATTTTCCTCACTGGTTTCAGGATTAAATATAAAGAATGTTTCCATTGAAATATCCTGAGTTTCTGATAATGAAATAAAAGTAGGTGTAGTATATGAAAACCCTATATTCAGAATATTTAATGGTTTATAAATTCCTCCAATGGTAAATGCGGCTCCCGTTCCCGAAATAATTGTCTCCTCATTCAATTCCATATAATTCAGGAAATTATTATCAGGATTTTCCCTAAAATTTCTGACTTGTCTATAATTTAAAAAATTAATATTAACAGAAGCTCCTAAATATAGAACATCATTATAATTTGCTCCATAAGACAAGTCTAAAGTTGTTAGTCCACTATAGCTATTAATATTTTCAGTTTGATTAACAGATTGAGTTAAATAACCATCAGTATTACCATCATAATCATATCGGTCTACGATAAGGTTATCATCATTAGTTGTAAATGTCTGAAGCAAATAAGTTTGATAAGCCAAATATGAATAAGTATCTGAATTAGCAACATCCCTAATTTCATTTGTGTTGTTAAATACTCTAAAGCCTGATTCAGTTAGGAAAGGAAATAAAGCGCTTTCTGTAAAATCATAAATTAAACCATCAGCATTTTGTTCAACTGTGCCGTTATAATTAATATTATTATAAAAACTTTGTTTTTGATTGATCGCCACACCAAAAGTACCTGAAACCCATTTAGATCCAGCATATTCTTCAAATCTATTATGAAAAACCATTCCCATATTAGGGATTTGAAAATTTCCTCCCATATTTCGTGAACTTTCTCCTTCATATTGAGCACTATAATCTCCAATTCTCAAAACCGGAGAAATAGCCCAGGTAGATCGATTATAGAAACCTAAGCCAGCCGGATTACCGGAAATGCTACTAATATCTCCACCTAAAGAAACATTTGCTCCACCCAAGCCTACAAACCTAGCTGTTCCTCCTCCATCTGTCTGACTAAATCTTACAGCATCGGCTGTATATAATGGTACTTGAGCATATAAGTTGGAAGAGCATAGTATACTTATAAATATTATGAGAAAATATTTGAGCGTTGTCATTGGTTTAAAAGTTAATAGTACTTAAATAATTAGACAGAGATTCTCTGTAAACTTTAAAAAAAGAATTAAAAATAAGGGATAAAAAAAGCACCTAAGAATAGGTGCTTTTAAATATTATCATCCACCTCTTCCACCTCTAGAGGAAGAGCTGCTTCTTGAAGATCCGCTGCTTCTTGAGCTACTTCCGGAAGATCTGCTACTGGAAGAAGAGGATCTACCTACAGAGCTACTACTTCTAGAACTTGAAGAGGATCTACCATATGAAGAATTACCTCTACTTGAGCTTGAAGAACTACCGTATGAACTGTTTCTGCTAGAACTATTTCCAAAAGTAGCACTTCTATTATTGCTTGAGCTTCTACCAGAAGAGTAAGAAGATCTATTGGTTCTTGCACTATTATAGTATCTGGAACTATTATTTGCAGTAGAATTTGTTCTACCTACGCTTGAAGCGTTATCCGAAACGGTTCTGCTTCTGTTTCCAGAATAAGATGCAGTTCTAACATTATTATCTGAAGCTGAACGTGCATACTGAGCAGTTCTTGAAGTTCTGCTATATATAGAACTGTTGGCATTTTTCACATTAGCTGTTCTACTTGCAGTTGATCTATCCGAAACATTTGCAGTTCTTACTGAAGATCTATCATTAATTTGCAGAGCACTTCTACTTCTTTCAGTTCCTACATTTCTGCTTACACTATAATCCGCATTTGAATTCCTAGTTCTGCTACTCGCTACTCGAGCATTTGTAGCAGATCTGCTAATTCTTGGACTACTTGTATAAGTTCTGGTTCTTCGATTTAAATTATTATCAGCTAAATAGTGATTATTGTAAACTCCGGCATTATAACCATTATAGAATCCATGTCTATATCCATTGTTGTAACCCCACGCATAACTTGAACCCCAGAAAGGTCTTCTCCATGGATTTCTGTAAGCATAAGGGTTTCCCCAGAAAGGATCATAAAATGGATCATAAAATTCTCTTCCATAGCCCATAGACATATATGAACCACCCCAAGAATTAAATCCAAACCCCATATTGAACCCTGGACGCATCATAAATGGATCATAAAACCCTCCTCCATACATCCATGGATCGTTCCAACCATACATCATCGGGTTCATGCCTCCGTAATAATTATATACTTGAGTTTGTGCTAATCTTTGTCCATTTTGTGGATTAAGACCTCTTCTTGCTGCATTTTCATCATAGTACCATCCTTGCTCTTCAGATTGCTCTGCTGCAGGTGGTGCTTGATTTAATTCAGCATTTTGTTGATTCTCATTTTTTTGAAAATCATTAAGATTTTTGTCAGAAGACTCAAACTGATTATATGCGTAGCCTGATTTTTTTAATTCTTCAGCTTTACGCTTTTCTTCTATGGCTATTTTTTTATTTAATTCCTTTCTATCTTCGGAAGTAAAATACAAGTCGTCATTCTCAACTTTAAGATCAGTTTGCCCAAATCCGAGTTGCGGAGCAAAAAATATGCTGATTAATAATATAAAGCTTAAGGTTTTCATGGCTACATAATTTAATGTTTCTAATTTTACAACGATTATTATTGTAAATTGATTTCAATATATGAAAATCTATCGGGATAATAATCAATAAACATTGATACAAACTTCATACCAAAATTTATAAAATGGCCAAAGTATTACCAAAAAGAAGTGAAGATTACTCACTATGGTACAATGAATTAGTTAAAAAAGCTGATTTAGCGGAGAACTCTGCAGTGAGAGGATGCATGATCATAAAACCCTATGGATTTTCCATCTGGGAAAAAATGCAAAGAGAGCTAGATGATATGTTTAAGGAAACGGGGCATCAAAATGCTTATTTCCCTTTATTTATTCCTAAATCATATTTAAGTAAAGAAGCTGATCATGTGGAAGGTTTTGCTAAAGAATGTGCTGTAGTAACACACTACCGATTGAAAAATGATGAAAATGGAAAAGGAATAATAGTAGATCCGGAAGCAAAATTGGAAGAAGAGCTTATCGTAAGGCCTACATCGGAAACTATTATATGGAATACTTATAGGAATTGGGTGCAATCATACCGCGATCTACCATTATTGATCAATCAATGGGCCAATGTGGTGCGTTGGGAAATGAGAACTCGCTTATTTCTAAGAACAGCAGAATTCTTATGGCAGGAAGGTCATACAGCTCATACCACTAAACAAGAAGCCATAGAGGAAACTGAGAGAATGATTAATATTTACGCAGATTTCGCTGAAGAATTCATGGCTTTACCGGTAATAAAAGGCTTGAAATCTGAAAGTGAAAGGTTTGCAGGTGCTCTGGAAACTTACTGCATAGAAGGCTTAATGCAAGATGGAAAAGCACTACAAGCGGGAACATCCCACTTTTTAGGTCAAAATTTCGCCAAAGCTTTTGATGTGAAATTTGCCACAAAAGAAGGAAAGCAGGAATATGTTTGGGGAACCTCTTGGGGAGTAAGTACAAGATTAATGGGTGCATTGGTTATGGCTCATTCAGATGATGAAGGTTTAGTATTACCTCCAAGATTAGCTCCTATTCAGGTTGTGATAGTACCTATTTATAAAACTGATGAGGACAAAGATAAAATTGCAGAGGTAGCTGAGAACCTTAAGAAATCTTTAAAAAAGAAAAGGATAACAGTCAAATTTGATGATAGAGACACTCACAAGCCAGGTTTTAAATTTGCTGAATGGGAATTAAAAGGAGTTCCGTTGAGAATTGCTATTGGCCCAAGAGATCTGGAAAATGGTACGGTGGAATTGGCAAGAAGAGATACCAAAGAAAAGCAAACTGTAAATATAGAAGGGATTGAAAGTGTAATAGAAAACACGCTAGAGTTAATCCAGGAAAATATTTACAAAAAAGCTAAAGATTACAGAACTGATAATACCTATGAAGTGGATACCTATGAAGATTTTAAATCCCAACTAGAAAAAACCGGGGGTTTCATCAGTGCACATTGGGATGGTACAACAGAAACAGAAGAAAAAATAAAAGAAGAAACGAAGGCAACCATCCGTTGTATTCCATTGGATGCAGAGGAAGAAAGCGGAAAATGTATTTATTCAGGAAAGCCTTCAAATAAAAGAGTGCTTTTTGCAAAAGCTTACTGATTTTAACTATTTTTATTATTAATTTTAATTTATGGTAGGCATCACATTTCTTATTCTTGCAGGTTTAATCCTGATAATTGCGGAGTTAATTTTCGTACCCGGCACTACATTTGTAGGCGTAATCGGACTTTTACTCACCATAGTGGGTATCTTCTTGGTCTTTGATGAATATGGAGATGTAGCGGGTTATTGGACTACTGCAGCAACTGCAACCGTGACTATTATAGGTGTTATTTACAGCTTTAAATCAAACTCCTGGGACAGGTTTTCTTTAAAATCGAGTATCCAAAGCAAAGTAAATGATGAAGATATTTTCACTTTTCAAGTTGGCGAAAAAGGAAAAACAGTTTCTGACTTAAAACCTATTGGAAAAGCCGAAATTTTTGGCAAGATTTACGAAGTCAGAAGCAAAGGGGAATGGATAGGTGCTGGACAAGAAGTTGAAATAACCAGAATAGATTCTAAAAGAATATTTGTAGAACCAACTAAATAATATGGATACATCGTTAATTTTTATTGTAATAGCAGGAATAGTCTTATTTTTCGTATTCCTGTATTTTGTACCTATAAACCTGTGGATTACAGCAATTTTCTCAGGTGTAAAAGTAGGTTTGTTCGAACTGGTTTTTATGCGAATCAGAAAGGTTCCACCAAGAATTATTGTGGAATCAATGATTACCGCCACAAAAGCCGGCTTAGAAGTCACTACCAATGAACTGGAAACCCACTATTTGGCGGGTGGTAATGTTCCTAATGTAATTAAAGCATTGATATCGGCAGATAAAGCCAATATCACTTTAGGATTCAAACAAGCTACTGCTATTGATTTGGCAGGTAGAGATGTTTTTGAAGCTGTTCAAATTTCAGTTAATCCAAAGGTAATCACTACTCCGAAGGTAGCTGCAGTTGCTGCTGATGGTATTCAGCTAATTGCAATTGCAAGAGTTACGGTTAGAGCCAACATTCAACAATTAGTGGGTGGTGCAGGAGAAGACACCATTCTAGCTAGAGTTGGAGAAGGTATTGTAACTTCAATTGGTTCAGCTGCATCACATAAAAATGTGTTAGAAAATCCTGACAACATATCAAAACTGGTGTTGCAAAGAGGTTTGGATGCCGGAACTGCATTTGAAATTCTATCAATCGATATTGCAGACGTAGACGTTGGAGCCAATATTGGTGCAAAATTACAAACTGACCAAGCATCTGCCGACTTAAAAGTAGCAGAAGCTAAAGCAGAAGAAAGAAGAGCAATGGCCGTTGCGGAAGAGCAAGAAATGAAAGCTAAAGCACAGGAAGCAAGAGCTAAGGTAATTGAAGCTGAAGCGCAAGTACCACAAGCAATCGCAGAATCATTCAGAAGTGGTAATTTAGGAGTTATGGATTATTACAGAATGCAAAACATTCAAGCCGATACTGATATGAGAGATTCTATATCTGGAAGCGATAAAGGATCAAGCTCTGGTAAAAAACCAAGTGGCGGTAAGAAAAATGATGATAAATAAATCAATATCATAAGATTTTAAAAAATGGCTCTTCTTTTAATAAGTTGAGCCATTTTTTTTTATTCATCTCAAATTGCTAATTTCATTCCATTTACATTTCCTCAATCTTTTTTCTTATTTTCGGGCATGGCAAACACAATTAAATTTCAACTATTAGATGTATTTACATCAGAACCATTTGGAGGAAATCAATTGGCTATTTTTGATAAAGCTGACCATTTATCGGCTGAACAAATGCTTAAAATCGCCAAAGAATTAAACCTATCAGAATCAGTATTTTTAAATAAAGCAAGCGCTGAAGCCGATGTCAAAATGAGGATTTTCACTCCAGGTATGGAATTACCCACAGCCGGACACCCCACTATTGGCACTTCATATTATCTTTTGAAGGAAAAAGGCATTAATCCAAAAAAAGAGGGGGAATTACTCTTAGAACAAAAAATAGGGAATCTAAAAGTGCAATATGAAAAGCATGAAAGTGAAATCTCTAAAATCTTAATGGAGCAACCGTTGCCTAAATTTGAGCAAACTTTCAAAGATAAAAAACTAGTTGCAAGCCTAATATCCATTGAAGAAGATGAAATTGAAGAAGATTTTCCATGTAGAATAGTAAACTGTGGAAATCCTTTTTTGATCATTCCTGTCAGAACTTTAAGCTCTATTCAAAAGCTTAAGTTAAATAATGAATTATTTAGCGAAATATTGGATGAAATATTTATTACAGGAGTGATGGCTTTCACTATGGAAACTTTAAAACCGGAACATTTAACACATAGCAGAATGTTTGCCCCTCATATAGGTGTGTCAGAAGATCCTGCTACTGGCAGTGCACATGGTCCTTTGGCTTGTTATTTACATAACTATAATATGGCCGATTTAAGCGGGCTATCTATAGGAGAGCAAGGATACGAAATGAGTAGGCCAAGCCAAATTAAGATGAAAATAGAGCAAGAAGAAGGCAAAATCTCAAAAGTATTGGTAGGCGGTTCATGCGTTCATATTGGAGGTGGTGAAATCAGAATACCAGAATAGATGGAACGTAAGAAAATCCTCTTTGTATGTCCCTACCCTTTTGATGAAGCCCCTAGTCAACGATTCAGGTTTGAACAATATCTCTCTATTCTCAAGAAAGAAGGATTTTATTATCAATTAGCTCCATTTTTAAATTTAAAAGCCTGGAATATTCTATATAAATCTGGTAACAGTTTTCAAAAACTCCTCTGGCTTAAGCTTTCTTTCATTAAACGTCTTTTCTTATTATTTCAACTGCATCCTTATGAATTTATATTTATCCATAGGGAAGCTACTCCCGTTGGTCCTCCTTTTTTTGAGTGGGCAGTCCGTTTTATTTGGAGGAAAAAGATTCTCTACGATTTTGATGATGCTATTTGGCTAGAAGACCCAAATGAAAAAGGAAGCCTGAAAGCTAGATTAAAATGGAAGTCAAAAGTAAAAAGCATTTGCAAATGGAGTTATAAAGTAAGTTGTGGAAATGAATATTTAACTCAATTTGCCAAAGAATTCAACAAACAAGTAGTACTTAACCCTACTACTATCGATACTGACTATCACAAAGAATTAAAGGTGCCAAATACTAATAAAATTACAATTGGATGGACAGGAACGCATTCTACCCTACCCTATTTAAAGCCATTAATCCCTATTTTAGATAAGCTTTTCATTGAATTTGATTTTGAATTATTGGTTATTTCCAACCAAAAGCCTGATTTTGATGTCAATTATATGCGTTTTATAGACTGGAATAAATCCAGCGAGATAGAAGATTTGAACCAAATTAACATTGGCGTTATGCCATTAACTGATGATATCTGGAGTCAGGGTAAATGCGGTTTTAAATTATTGCAGTATATGGCCATTAGAAAGCCCGTTATTGCTTCTACTGTTGGAGTTAATGAAAAAATAATAAATGAAAGCCAGGCGGGGTTTTCAGCTAAAACAGAAAAAGAATGGAGTAAATCAATAGTTAAGCTTTTGACTAATAATGAACTTAGAAAAGATTTAGGAAATAATGGAGCAGCTTATATAAAAGACAATTATTCTGTTCACTCCAATAAAAATACATTTTTAAGTTTATTTGAGTGAGCAATACAAAATATTTAAATATTCAATAAATTTCAATACTTTTATACATATGTATCACTAAAATCAATCAATATGAAAAGAATATTTACAATAGTAGTTTTAATTACAGTAGCTGCTTTAGCAAGTAATAACT
>NZ_JAGXGF010000162.1 GCF_024636815.1 Marivirga sp. | reverse complement strand
TGTGACCCCGGCAGGAATCGAACCTGCATCTAAAGTTTAGGAAACTCCAATTCTATCCGTTGAACTACGGGGTCATATCCAGGTCGCTTCTAGGGTATCGATTTAGCTACCTTAGCTTTTGTTAAATTAATCCTAGGTATAGATGTAAAGGAATACAAATCTATATTAGTAATAAGTGTTTTTCAAGTAATTTGGAAAGATTGTGAAATGCTTGGCTTCTACTAATTTTCTCAATTTGCTTTTTAATTCTTCTACGTTTTCCTTATTGGTAGCTGAGATGAAGACAACATCATTCTGCTCTTTATTCCAATAAGTGTTTTTCAGATTACTTATTTTTTCCTTCACACTTAATTCTTCCTCATCCTCTAATAAATCCACTTTGTTGAATACCAATAAAGTAGGTTTGTCGCTGGCTCCTATATCCGTTAGAGTTTGATTAACCACACTAATATGGTCATCTAAAGTAGGATGGCTAACATCCACTACATGAATTAAAACATCAGCTTCTCTGATTTCATCTAAAGTTGATTTAAATGATTCAATCAAGTGAGTAGGTAATTTCCTGATGAAACCTACCGTATCGGAAAGAAGAAATGGGATATCTTCAAAATTGACTTTACGCACTGTAGAATCTACAGTAGCGAATAATTTATTCTCTGCAAGTATATCTGATTTTGACAAAAGGGTCATAAGAGTAGATTTACCTACATTGGTATAACCCACTATGGCAACTCTTACTATCTTACCTCTGGATTTTCTCTGGGTCCTGCTTTGCTTTTCAATTTTGGCGAGCTTATCCTTCAGCTTAGTAATGGTATTTCGGATATTTCTTTTATCGGTCTCGATCTCTTTCTCACCAGCACCACCACGGGTTGCAGTACCACCTCGCTGTCTTTCCAGGTGAGTCCACATACGGGTAAGACGTGGTAATAAATATTGATTCCTAGCTAACTCTACCTGTGTTTTAGCCTGAGCAGTTTGTGCTCTGCTCAAGAAGATGTCCAAAATCAATAAACTCCGGTCATAGACTTTGACTTCTAATTCTTTTTCCAGGTTTCTTAATTGAGAAGGGGTTAAATCATCATCAAAAACTATCCAATTGGCATTTTCAGCTTTTATGTAAGCATTGATTTCTTCTAACTTCCCTTTCCCTACAAAGCTTTTGATATCGGGCTTCTCCAATCTTTGCGTAAACCTCTTGATGGTTTTTGCACCCAATGTTGATGTTAAGAAAGCCAATTCATCTAAATATTCATTGACTTTCTCTTCGTTTTGATTTTGCGTAATGATCGCCACCAAAACGGCTTTCTTCTCCTCTATTTCCTCTGCAGAATTATGTTGCATATATTATGTTATAGGTATCCTAATATGTAATTACGAATAAAATCAATCTAGGGTACCGAATTTCAAATTATTACAATCATTTCTCAAGCAATTGCTTGAGAAAAACTATTTCAATTCATCTAAATAAAGCGCAACGGCTTCAATTTCGGTTTCAGTTAGCTCATTTTCATATGCCGGCATTACTCCCTTTCCTTTTTTAATCCATGCTACTCTTTCAGATAAGTTGAGTTTACTCTGCGTTAAATCAGGAGCTTTGAAAAGACCTTTTTTACCGTCTTCGCCATGACATTTTTTACATTCTGCCAAATAAACCTCTTTCCCATTCTTCAATAATTCAGCAGTAGATCCTTCAATATTTACTTCAGCAGCATTTTTGGCAGGACTATCATCAGAAACCACTGCTGTTTCATCTTTTGAAAAAGTCAAGCTTCCTACTTCTGAAACTCCATAAATGTAAAAAGTTAATAGCACTGCAATGACTGCCATGGCTTTGTTTTCCTTTTTGAAGGCCACAATTCCAATAGGAATAATGATTAAAACTAAAACTAATTTAACCCACAAATAGGTCGGGGCAGCAGATCCGTACAATGACAATAAATATCCTCCTGTTGCTAGCATGAGTACTCCTAAAATAGGATCTACCATTTTATATTTTCGGACTTTAGCCAATAAATCTTTTTTATTAGCCAATAATAAAATGGTTTTGAATAATAAAAATAATAAAAATAAAGTGACCACTAATACGTGGGAGTGAAGCATTCCAATTTCCATATCTAATTGTTTTTTGTACAAAAATAATAAAGGCTATGGGAATAATTTCATATTGTCCATTATATTTGAATTTTATGGGTACTTTAAAGTGAATTAGTACAATCTAATCTACCTTAAACTCTTACCTATCGAAATCTCCCCAACTTAAAAGAACCGTAAGTGTTATTATTTGTAGATTTGTTATTGTAATATGAAAGTTGCTATCACTTTAAATACCTCATGGAACATCTATAATTTTAGGATGTCATTAATTCAAGCTCTGATAAAAGATGGGCATGATGTGGTGGCTATTGCGCCCCATGATGAATATACCTTTAAGCTTATTGAAGCAGGATGTGAATTTGAGGATGTTACCATGGACAGCCGTGGAGCTAACCCTACTCGAGATGTTGGGCTAACAATTGAATTGTACAATATTTATAAAAGAGTTAGGCCTGACATCATTTTACATTATACCATTAAGCCTAATATTTATGGAACATTGGCAGCCGCTATGATTGGAATACCGGTTATTAACAATGTTAGTGGTCTAGGTACCATTTTCTTAAATGATGATTGGATATCAAAGATCGCTTTAAGCCTTTATAGGTTTTCCTTTAAATTTCCTAAAAAAGTATTTTTCCAAAACCATGAAGATTACCAGCTTTTCATGGATAAAAAATTAATCCAAAGAAATATTTGTGAAGTAATTCCGGGTTCAGGTATAGATTTAAATGAATTCACACCTCAACCGCCTAAAGAAAAAGCAGAAGGAGAAGCCTTCGAGTTTTTAATGATTTCTCGATTGATAATCGATAAGGGAATCCGTGAATATGTTGCAGCGGCAGCGATTCTACAAGAAAGAGGAATGAATGCTAAGTTCAATTTACTGGGAAAGCTTGATGAATTGCACTCCAGAGGAATTTCAGCGGAGGAATTGAATTTTTGGATAGAAGAAGGCTATATTAATTATCTGGGAAGTACAGATGATGTTCGTCCTTTCATCAATAAGGCTGATTGCGTAGTCTTGCCAAGTTATAGAGAAGGGACACCAAGAACTTTATTAGAAGCAGCAGCCTGTGCAAAACCTATAGTTGCTTCAAATGTACCAGGATGTAATAACATTGTTGATCATAGGTTGAATGGTATTCTATGCAAAGTAAAAGATGAAGAAGACCTTGCTCTTAAAATGAAAGAGATGTATTATATGGCTCCGGAACTACGTCATGAGATGGGCTTAAAAGGTAGAGAAATTGTGGAGAGAAGATTTGATCATAATTTAGTGATTGAGCGTTATTTGAAAGCAATTGATCAAAATAGTACCTTAAAACCTGAACTAATAGCAGCTTATGCAAATAATTTATAAGCATTTCCAATAAATTATTGTCTTTTGCTTATTTGGTTATATTTTTACATTAGTGAATAAAACTATCAAAAAATTCTACCTATATCCTATTAGTATTCTTGTACTTGCACTTGCCGTGAGCAGTTGTAAAGTGTACAGACAGAATATTATTCTCCAAACTGAATCGGATATTAAATCCGAAAACTTCAAAGAGGAAATTTCTAAAATTGAAGGTGCCTATAAAATTCAGGCTGGCGATAAAATCAATATTGAGGTTTATACCAATAAAGGGGAGCGAGTGATTGATCCTAATATGGAATTAAATGCCATAACAGGTGCTGGAGGTGCAGGTGGAGGACGCTTCATGCCAGATAAGGAATTTGAAATTTTGCCAAACGGAACCGCAATTTTGCCTTTATTAGGAGAAACAAAAGTGGAGGGCTATTCTATTGCAGGACTTCAAGATAAATTAAAAGAAGAATATTCTGAATATTATATCCAACCCTATGTGAGAGTTCGAGCCTTAAATAGAAGGGTAGTAGTTTTAGGTGCTTTAGGAGGTCAGGTTATCCCCCTGGAAAATGAAAAAATGACTGTTTTGGAAGTATTAGCTCTTTCAGGCGGTTTAACTAGAGATTCTAAAGGTAGAAATATTCGATTGATAAGAGGTCCTTTGGATGATCCATCTGTTCAGGTGATTAATTTGGCGACTATCGATGGAATGCAAAAAGCGAGCATGGATGTTTTACCCAATGATATTATTTATGTCGAGCCAATTCGAAGAATATTTACTGAATCCATTAGGGATATTGCACCTGTAATTGGGATTGTAACGAATGTAGTGACCTTGTTTATTGTGATTGAAAATTTAAAATAATCAATGACAATGGACAATCAAGATACACGATATAAAAGAAACCTGGAGTATAGCAATTCACATAAACCCCAAAATCAGGAGCCAGAAGTAATTGACTTTTTTAAGTTGAAAACCATACTTAAAAAAAACCTGCCCTGGGCCATTTTATTAATATTAATAGCATTATTCGTAGCATTCCTTTATGTACGATACACCAACGTAAAATTTCAATCCTACGCGGAACTAAAGCTTAATAAAAGAAGTGAGGCGAGTGTATTTGGATTTAATCCTTTAAGTGAGGAAAGTTCAAACCTTAATACACTTTCTGGTGAAGTGGAGCTTATTCGTTCAAAACTTTTTTTAAAGCAAGTAATTGCAAAATTACCCTTAGACGTTTCCTACCATGTAATAGGAAGATTCAAAAATGAAGAACGATATAAATCCACTCCATTTACGGTAAGTTATGAGAAATCATGTGCTGATTATGGGCAAAAAATTTATGTAGATATTATTGATAAGCAAAATTTCAAATTATCTACAAATCCTGACAGTGAAGAATGGATAAGTCAAAAATTTGGTAAATATTTTATATTCAATGGGTGCAGTTATAAATTAGAAACTACCCCATCTTTCTTTAATTCGGAACCTTTGTTTTTTACCATTTCAACTCCTGAAAGTTTGATGAACTATGTGGAGTCAAATCTTTCGGTAGCTCCTGAAAACTTGAATGCCAACACTATTAAAATCACTTTTGAAGATTACAATCCTTATAAAGTTCAGGCTATAGTGGAGCAAGTAAGCGAGCTTTATACGGAATACAGCAAAGAGCAGAAAAATCGAGCAAATCAGTTAAAGATTGAGTTTCTTAATAAACAATTAAAGCAAACTGAAAACGAGCTTTCTAGTTACGAAACTTATATAGAGGATTTTACCATAGAAAATAAAACCGTAAGCCCTTCCCAAGATGTAAATAGATTAATTTCAGAAATGGTAAAAATGGATTCCATTTTATATGGAATTAATTATCAGCTTGGAGAGATAAAGAACATTCAAAATCAATTAGAGAAGGATACTTTAAGCTTTGATCAAATCAATTACTTAGTATTACCTTCTAATATGCAACCTTTATTTGAAGAGTTTTCTGAGCTCAAACAGGAATATCAGATGGCTAAGACTCGCTACAAAAAAGAGAGTCAGGTCTTGCAACAAAGAGATATAGAGATTAATGCTTTAAAGGATAGAATCAATAATTACCTGAGCAATAAAGTTGAGATTCTTGCAGAGAGAAAAGTTAACATTTTAAATAGAAAGCGAGAGATTGAGAATAAATTCAATCAATTACCTGCTAAAACAAATGAACTCAATCAGAAAATGAGGTTCTACTCGCTGTATGAAGAGCTGTATTTGTCTTTGATGCAAAAGAAAACGGAATTTGAAATAGCCCAAGCAGGGACGTTGTCTGAAGTCGATATTTTAACACCGGCTAATTTACCCAGAAGTCCAATCGGGCCTTCTACCAATTTGATTTACATTGGATCTTTTGCAGTAGGCTTTATTTTAAGCTTTATATTTATAGGATTTAGATATCTGCTTTATGATGAGATAAATAGTATTCACGAGCTTGAGAGACTGACTAGCATCCCAATTGTAGCTAAAATCAGCCGACTGAGCCGAAATGTGGCAAAGAAAAGTGGTGTAATAGTTTCTGAAAAACCAAGATCTCAAATTAGTGAAGCTTTCAGAACCTTAAGAACAAGTTTAGATTTCATTGGCATAAAAGATGGCAAAAAAGTAATATCCATTAGTTCAACTACCAGTGGAGAAGGAAAGACTTTCATTTCGGTGAACTTGGCCGCTATACTTGCCATGTCCAATAAAAAGGTCATTATTTTGGACTTGGACATGAGAAAACCCCGTGCCCAATATGCCTTCAATCTGGAGGAAAATGAAATGGGAATCAGCTCCGTCCTAAGTGGAGGAATTCACTGGAAAGAATGCGTTAACATTACTAAAACTGACAACTTACATTTTATTCCCTCTGGTATTCTTCCGCCAAACCCAGCAGAATTATTAGAAGGAGAATATTTTGACCAACTATTGAAAGAACTTAAATCAGAATATGATATTATTTTGTTAGATACTCCTCCTATTGGTTTGGTTTCTGATGGAATTATTGCGTTGAAAAAATCTGATCATTCGTTATTTGTATTAAGAGCAGATTATTCTAAAAGATCATTTATAGATGATTTACATAGAAGCTTGAATTTGAATAATATTCAGAACATCTCCTTGATATTTAATGCAGTAAGAAAGGAAAATAAAGGCTATGGTTATTATCAGGATTACTACAATGACAATAACAGCAAGTCTATCTCAACTCTGAAAAGGCTCTTCAATATTTAATGTCCCACAAAACTGTACTACTGACTGGAGCCACAGGGCTTTTAGGCAAACAAATTTTACAGCAATTAATAGCTCAAGACTATAAAATCTATGCATGTAAAAGAGTTGATTCTCATATTCCTTTAGCATCAGAAAAGCTTAATTGGATTGAAATAAAGTCTATCGAAGATGATTTATTCTTGCTTATTCCAGAAAAAGTTGATTACGTAATCCATGCCGGGGCTTTGGTCTCCTATAAAAAGTCAGATACAGCAAAAATCTACCAAATCAATACCCAATGGACTTCAAAATTGGCTAAAGTTGCTCTGGAAGCTGGAGTTAAAAAATTTATTTTCATAAGCAGTATTTCCGCTTTGGGTATAAGATCACAGGATATTTTTATTGACGAAGACACACCTAAATCTGAGAATGAATTTTTAAGCAATTACGGTAGAAGCAAAAGACAAGCAGAAGAACTGCTTTGGGATGTATCATCCGATGGACTACCTATTGTCATTTTTAATCCTTCAGTTATTATTGGCCCCGCAAAGCGTTATCAGAGCAGTGCACAATTATTCGGCTATGTAGGTGACCAAAAGCCTTTCTACACCAAAGGCTTAATCAATTATATTGATGTGAGAGATGTTGCTAAAATCATTGTGCAAAGTTTGGAGAATAAAATCAGGAATGAGCAGTTTGTATTAAACGCAGGAAGCATTAGCTATCATGATTTTTTCAAGGCTATCGCAAAACAGCTAAACCTAAAAGCTCCTAAAATAGGAGTGCCAAAGTTTATGGTGATACTGGGGGCTGTATTGGAAAACATATTCAGTAAATTAAGTGGGAAGCCAGCCACACTTACAATGGAAACGGCTAAGATGGCGGGGAATAAGAAAATATATAATGCTGAAAAGGCAAAAAATACTTTCAATATCCGTTATAAGACTTTAGAAGAGTCCATAGAATGGACAGTAAATGAAATGCAGAAAGAAGGAGAATTATAAACTTAAAAAATTATTTCAACGTTGCTTGATTTTCATCTTTAATTAAGTAAATTTATTTAACCTACTTAGTTTAGTGATGTTATCTGAACCAAGTTAGGTTTTATGCCTGCAAAGACAAGCACAGCCTCAGGCGAATGATAACAAAATGACAAAGTAGGATAACCACTTATTCATTATTTATGAGCGAATTTTTCAGAAACAGAAAAGACGAAGAGAAAGAGTTGATTAAAAAATTCGAGAATCATATTCAGGGCAAAGATTTCCACTTTTTTGATGTGGAAGAACT
>NZ_JAGXGF010000161.1 GCF_024636815.1 Marivirga sp. | reverse complement strand
TTCTAATTGTATCTGTATTTTCGGTGCCCTCTCCTCTATGGTTTCGATGCAATTTTTCTATCATCTTTTCTAATATAATCAGATAGACAAGCGGAGAGAGGATAACCGTTTTCTTATACATTAATTTCGAGATACTGATTTTTTTTGATTTCACTCTTCACTCCATGCAAACAATAGTCCAAAGTCCAATGGTTTCTGCTAAGTAAACTACTACGCAGTAGGTTTTCTGAGCAAGCCATTCTGGTACTATAAGCCCCTCATTTTTCCATTTTTTATCATGACCTATTTATGGTCCTTTTTAGGTTTCCGATGCTTGAAAAGTGCCAATGTCCATATTTTATCTTGGTCATCAGCTGTCCGGAAATAGTTTTGTAAGGCACTAACCTTATCATTGGTTTTATTGCTTTGATCAAGTGATGTTATGAGTTGTGCAAATTCTTTCAAGTTGTATCCTTTAAGAATTCTATAACAGCTCCAATTTTATTATGTTCTTAAAATTTCTCTTTCTTGATAAATATGCAAGCAATTTTCACTGCATTTCCATGTTCATCAGAAACAGGCATGCAATGCGCAATGATAGGCATCTCTTGCCCTTGTTTGTTAATCAATTTAGCTGATTTGCTCATTGACATATTGTCTGTGATGTCAATCCAAGTTTGTTTCCAATCAACATCTTCTTCATCTAAAAATAATTTTTTTCTGTCTAAGTTAATTAAATCATCACTATTCCAGCCTGTTTGCAGTTCTAATTGGCTATTGATATCCAATATTTCACCATTTTTACCAAATTCAGCTACCATAGTTGAAATGCTAACGGCTTGATTGAAAGCTCCCATTTCTCGGCTTTGTCTTTCCATTTCCTCTTGTGTAGCTTCTAATTCCTCTGCATTTTGCCTCATTTCTTCTTCCTGTGCTTGCAATTGCTCAGCTTTCATTTGAGACTCTTCCAACAATTTTTTAGTCTCTAATGAAACTTGCAAGCCTTGAATAGCGGAAGCTATACTTTCCCCAACTTTTTCAATAAATTCAGTATGATAATTTTCATAAGGGTGGAAAGAAGCTAATTCAATGATGCCGAATACTTCTTCATTCAATTTCATTGGACTTATCAAAATGTGTGTTGGATTTGCTTCGCCCAATCCAGATCGAATAGAAACATAATTCTCAGGAATTTCAGATAAATAGATATATTCTTTTTCTAAATAACATTGTCCTACCAATCCTTGTCCAGGAGCCAATTCTTTTTCTAAGAATTTTTGTCTGTGGAAAGCATATGCACCTTTGAGAACAATCTTAATATTTTGTTCATCCTCTTTATTTACTATGAAAAGCGAACCCTGAATAGAGTCAGTATATTCTACTAATTCTGATATTAAATTAGCAGACAAGTCTTCTATATTATCATCATTTTTACGGAGTATATCTCCAAATTTTGCAATCCCTTCATTAAACCATACTCGTCTTTTATCCTGTTCCGCTACATTCTGAAGTTTATTGCGCATTTCTGCCAAAGATTGTCCTAAATGACCTTGATTTTCGAATACTGTGATGTCAGTACTAAAATCTCCTTTCCCAACCTCATCAGCAAATCTTGTGATTCCTTTTAGGTTTGTGGTCAGTTCATTAATAGCTTTTATTATGGAGTTCAATTCATCTTCCGATTCATTCATTTCCTCAGGAAGGTTTCCATGCGCAAGTTCACGAATGTTGACTTTTAAGTATTTGATTCTTAATAAGACAGAACGGATAATGTAGAGCGCAATAATTGTACTGATGATGAAAGCAATGATAAATTCAATGCTGAGCATCACCGGAATATTACTTTCTGCTTCTTCTATACTTTGAATTGATTGGTTCTCAGATTTTGCCAATTCTTTTTTGATATTATTAATCAGAAAAGTCAAATGCATTATATCATCAATGACTTCTTCTCTATTTAATTTGTCATAACTCAAATCAGAAGTAGCTTCTTTTTGCTTGCTTTTGATTTTTGGTAAATGGGCATTCAATTCTTCTGTGAAGGCAATCACATCTTGATCACCAAATTCTCTTACTAAACTATCTAACTCATCTACTTTTGGATATATGTCATTAAACCAGCGGTTTTCTATATCATTTTTGAAGAATTCATCCTCTGTACTCATATATCGAAATGATAATATGGTGGTTAAATCAACTAGCTGCTGAATTTCAGCAGCAAGTCTGCTACTATTTTTGTTGAGCGCAATTAATTCCTTTCCTTTATTTATTTGTTTGTTCCATGAATAATTACTGCTAATCAACATGATAATGGCAAAAGCTCCCATCAATAAAAAACCAATAGTGATTCTTCCTTGGAGGGTTTTAAAATCTACACGGATATATTTGTTAACCGAAGATTTCTTCTTATGCTGGTTTTCTTGAGAATTTTTTTCTGCCATTAGATTTGTATTTGTATTACTTCAAAAAGTAACAGCAAAATATAAATGATTTGCTTTAAATACAATAAAAGCTTTGGGAATTGGGGGGAGATTATTCTATATGCTCAAATTAAGAACATTCATTTCGTTATAAATCATAAAAAAACCTTCCAGTATTTTTGAATGCTGGAAGGTTTAGTTTAAAATCATTTTAGCGTTAGAATGAGATTTTATTCTACACTTAAATTATCTTCAGAAATTTTAAATCTAAAAGTGTAATCATATGTTCCATCAGTAGTCATTTGCCAAATCTCTTCATTTTCAGTTTGATATATAGGATCACCCGGATAAAAAGTAGCTAAGTTTACATTATTAGAAAATACTAAAATTGAATCTTCATTTTGAAGATCTAATATATCAGGTCCGCCAGAATTTCCACATGCATTTTCTAATACATATACTTCTTGTTTTGAAGGTATTTCAAAATTTGATTCTGTTCCATCAGAGTAAAATTTAATTTCTATATCTTGATTATATTGATTTTCAATGATGTAATCAGCACAGTATTCTGGATCACAGCTAAAAAGAAGAATCAGTCCAAATAATAATATTAAGTTTTTCATTTTTTTTTATTTAATCCCAAAAGTAAGCTTCGAATAGATCAAGGACGAAAGCTCTTTGTCTATTATTATTTTCAGATAACAATCTATCTCTGAAAGATTGTGGAGAGATAACATCTGAATCTAATGCATTAAAAACATCTTGGTGATTATATAATGTAACATTATCTCTGATGCCACCTCGGATTATATCAGCATTATTGTCAAGTAAATCATGCATTAATCCCCCAGGAATCCAGCCTTCCCAGCTAGTAATTCTTCCATTTAAATCTACTCTCCTTATAAGATCATCGCCAACTCCAGATTCTTCTGGATTAAAATCTTCAAAACCATTTAATGATATTACTGAGTTAGGGTTTCCAAATTCTCTTAAATTCATACTAAATCCAATATGATTACCCCAGGCTTCACCTATTGCGCATAATGGAGCATTATTTCCGTCACCTTCGCCATAAGATCCATAGGTTATGATATAGTTAATATATTTTACCCAATAATTGTTTCCAACTTTGGTTTGGTGACTTGCATGAGCTAATTCATGGAATGTTGTGGTATAAATTTGTGCTGTTCCTCTACCAACTGCCGCAGAAATGATCAGATCTGGTTGAACTAATTTGGTCACTGTGGCTATGTAATTAACCGCTAAGCTAATCCCATTCGCTCTTAACAGGAAATTTCCAAAAGCAGAATTAGTTGAAAAACCAAAAGTACCCCAAACTCTTCTTAGCATGGGTGCAGAACTTGCTCCAGTTCTATTTAATGCCGCAATCCTTAAATTTGAATGGGGATGTCCAATACCAAAAGCAGAGGCATGCACTAAGTATCTTCTTACTGCATTGGTGACAGTAGCAAATCTCCATCCAAAAGAGTTTGTTTCAAAATTATAGCTCCAGCCCGTTCTATTTTGTTTAGGACCATTAAAATTGGCAGGGTTTACATCTAATAAGGTATTCCAAACCTTAAATCCACTTTGATTTTCAAATGATACACTATAGTGTACATCATAACGGTAGGATTTGTTCACAGTATAATTACCTGCACCGTTTGTCCACCCATGTCCTAACTTTACCAATCTTCTTGTTTTTACTTTAACGCCCACTACAGGTATTAAAGTATTTGCTTCGGTATTTCTTACTTGTAATCTGCCTGTAGGAGTTCTTGAAGGCGGCATTCTTTGACTTTCACCATCTTTATCATTAGGTAATAATCCAGTAAGCCTTAAAGATTCGTCTTCTAATTGATAATAAAAGCCAGTAAGTGCTTGTGATACTCTACCACTTTCATCTCCCAATCCATCTTCCATAAATAAGTCTTCCAGTATTTCGTACTCTAAGTTATGAAATTCATAATCTTTTGATACAACAGTATAATACCACTTGCCTTCCTGACTGTCCTCTTCGTCCATAAAATAATCACCGTAAGATTCAATTGATATTCAAATAAATCCAATGAATCAGATTGGAGTTCATCATAATCCTCTGCTGAACTTACAAAGAATTTAAGATAATAATGGGTTGTTTGAATGATATCGCTGCTAAAATTCAAACGGTTGTTTTGTTTTGCCAAGCTTTCATAAGCCACCCTCATATTGCTCACGCTATATGGGTTTTCAAGTTTCTCACCTAACTTTGTTTCGGTTAATCCATTTTCTTGATAATATTCTTCAATACTTAGATTGGGGTTCTCATTTTCCAACACCTTGTCTTCCTGACAGGCTTGAAACATCATTGCAATGCTCAACATTGCTAGTAATTTTCTTTTCATTTTATAAGATTATATATTTTTTTGCAAAGATGAGACTAAACATATAATATGTCCTAGAACTATTTTATTTTTTGTACAAATGTTGTGAATTCAGTTAAACCAACAAAAAAAGAAGATGAGTATTTTGATGCAAATATGCTAGAATAAGTTGCGATTGGATTGATTTTAAGGGGAGTAGCTATTCTGGGAAGTATAAGTCCTTTATTTTCGTAGAGCTCAGCTTAGAAATAAAAAAAGGTTAGTCAGAATCCTGACTAACCTTTTCTAAAATTTCTACAATGAAGGTTATTTTTCAGCTTTGATTATTTCGCTTTTTTCCACTACTATTTCTTTAGATTCTTTCTTCACTTCTGCAGTACTGTGATCTTTAACAGAAATATGTGGAGCTATAACCAAAGCAACAATTGACATTAATTTAATCAAAATGTTCATTGAAGGACCTGAAGTATCTTTGAATGGATCACCTACAGTATCACCAGTTACAGAAGCCTTATGTGCTTCAGAACCTTTGTACTCCATTTTACCATTGATCATTACTCCTTTTTCAAATGATTTTTTAGCATTATCCCAAGCGCCACCGGCATTGTTCTGGAAAATACCCATTAAAACACCAGAAACTGTCACGCCAGCTAATAAACCACCTAAGATTTCAGCTGAAGAAGTATCTGCAAATACACCTTTCAATCCGAATCCTACCAATAATGGAGTAATTAAAGCAATAGCACCTGGTAAAATCATTTCCCTGATAGAGGCTTTAGTAGAAATGTCTACACATTTTTCATATTCAGGCTTAGTTGTGCCTTCCATAATGCCCGGCATTTCTTTGAATTGTCTTCTTACTTCCTGCACCATATCCATGGCTGCTCTACCCACAGCGGCAATAGCTAAGGAAGAGAAAATATAAGGAATCATACCACCCACAAATAAAGCGGCTAAAACTGGAGCTTTATAAATATCAATTGAGTCAATACCAGAAATACCCACAAAAGCAGCAAAAAGTGCTAATGCAGTTAAGGCAGCAGAAGCAATGGCAAATCCTTTACCTGCTGCAGCAGTTGTATTTCCTACAGCATCCAAATTATCTGTTCTGTCTCTCACTTCTTCAGGTAAACCGCTCATTTCAGCAATACCACCTGCATTATCAGCAATTGGTCCAAAAGCATCTATTGCTAATTGCATAGCCGTTGTGGCCATCATACCTGCAGCAGCAATTGCCACACCATAAAGACCAGCAAATGAATAAGAAACTACAATACCAGTTGCTAATACTAAAATCGGTAAAACAGTTGATTGCATACCTACTGCTAAACCACCGATGATATTAGTGGCAGCACCTGTGCTCGATTGTTTTACAATGGATAAAACAGGTTTTCTGCCCATAGCAGTATAATATTCTGTAATAATGCTCATCAAGGCTCCAACAATCAAACCTGTGAAGATTGCCCAGAAAACATCCATATTTGTAAATGCATAATCTCTGATAATCATGGTTTCAGGAAGCATCCATGTTACTAGGAAGAAAGAAGCTACAACGGTCAAAATGATAGATGACCAGTTACCCCAGTTAAGGGCTTTTTGAACACTATCAGTTTCTTTGGATATTCTTACGAATAAAGTACCTATTATAGAGAATACTAATCCTAAACCTGCAATAATCATTGGAAGTAGGATAGGAGCAATGCCTCCAAATTGGTCTTCAGAAATAATTTCTCTTCCTAAAACCATAGAAGCTAAAATAGTAGCTACATAAGAACCAAATAAATCAGCACCCATACCGGCAACATCACCTACGTTATCACCAACATTATCTGCAATGGTTGCAGGGTTTCTTGGATCATCCTCAGGAATTCCAGCTTCAACTTTTCCAACTAAATCAGCTCCCACATCAGCAGCTTTCGTATAAATACCACCACCAACACGAGCAAATAGGGCAATAGACTCAGCTCCTAATGAGAAACCAGCCAATACTTCCAAAGCTTTCTCCATTTCCAAGCCGTTTACATCACCGCCTGTTTGGATTACATACATATTATATAAGAAAATAAACAATATACCCATTCCGAAAACGGCAAGACCTGCAACGCCTAATCCCATTACAGTACCGCCAGAAAAAGATACTTTTAGGGCTTTTGCTAAACTAGTTTTAGCAGCTTGGGTAGTTCTAACATTCGCTTTTGTTGCGATGTTCATACCTACATATCCTGCAAATGCAGAAAATACAGCTCCAATCACAAAGGAAATTGAAATTACCCAAGAAGAAGTTTCTACTAGAGTTCCGGAATAAGCCAGTAAAATACCAGCAATTACGACAAAGTAGAACATCACTTTCCATTCGGCTCTTAAAAATGCCATAGCACCCTTGGCTATGTAGCCGGCTAATTCTGTCATCCTTTCATCTCCGGCATCTTGTTTTGATACCCAAGCGGATTTTATAGCCATTACAATCAGTCCCACAATCCCGAGTATCGGGACAATCCAGATAATATTGCTCATAAGTTTTATTTATTTTTTTAAAACCCTGCAAATATAGAGGGATGATTGGGAAATGGAAATAATTACTAAAAGAAAATGATGAATTGATTAACTGACCGTTTGCGATACTTCATTTGGTGAAACGGATAATAGGTTAGGGAAGGATTTTATTTTTGAAATATTAATTTCTATTTATTAGTAATTGGAAACCTGACCGTATCAAAATTGTAGCGCCAAGGCATGCCTTGGCGCTACAATTTTGATACCATGTGCAGTTAAACAAAAAAAATCCTTCTCTGTAGCAGAGAAGGATTTATAAAAGAATTTAAAATTGATTATTTATTATTCCGCTCTCCAAACTACTTCTTTATGGTCGTTTCCAGCTTGTAAAACAATCCTAGTGGGTTGTGGAGCTAAAGCTAATGTTACTTTTGCACTTGCAAAATCATCTGCTTCTACCAATACTCCTTGTCCTGGAGCTACGTCTATGGTATCGTCTTTAACTATGTACTCATCAGCTAAATAGGCTATCGGAAGTAATACATCATTGTCCGGACAAAATTCATCGTGAACCTCGGCCAATGCTTCTTCTAAATATTCGCCATAATTTTCTTGAAAATCGTCTTCCATATCATGAAGCTCTTCTTCAATTTTGTCATAGTCTTGATCAGCGTATGTTAGTTTGCTCAAAGCAATTTTTGCTTTTACTAATGCTGTCAAATCCTTGTCTAAGTTTTTAATATCTATCATGCTTAAGTGCTGTTATTTTCAGAACGTAAAATTCTTTAGATTGCTCATAACTTCCAAGTAAACGGAAGACTATTTAGGAATAGTTTGATATTTATTTCAATTACTACATAAAAAACATACTTTTGAATTAGAAATAATAATGCAATCGATTTAAACTACTATGGAACAGGATTTTTTGCCGATTAATGGCACCGATTACATCGAATTTTATGTGGGTAATGCAAAGCAATCAGCAATGTATTATCAGACAGCTTTTGGATTTGAGTTAAAAGCCTATGCAGGACCGGAAACGGGAATTAAAGATAGAGCTTCTTATATGTTGCAACAAGGAAAAATCCGTTTGGTTTTGACATCTTCTTTAGCGCCAGATACTGAAGTAGCACAACACGTTAATCTTCACGGAGATGGCGTAAAAGTATTAGCACTTTGGGTGGATGATGCTGAATTATCTTATAATGAAACCACTAAAAGAGGAGCGAAATCTCATACTCCGCCAAAAACCATTAAGGATGAATATGGTGAAGTAACGGTAGCTTCAATTCATACATATGGCGACACAATTCATACCTTCGTCAACAGACAAAATTACAATGGTGTATTCTTACCTGGTTTTGTAGAAAAGACAAGTGAGTTACCTGCTAGCCCGATTGGTTTGAAATATGTAGACCATTGTGTTGGTAATGTTGGTTGGGGTGAAATGAATACATGGGTTGATTTCTATAGAGATGTGATGGGCTTTAACCTACTAATCACTTTTGATGATAAAGATATTGCTACTGATTATACTGCCTTGATGTCAAAAGTGGTTTCTAATGGAAATGGTTTTATTAAATTTCCAATTAACGAACCGGCTGAAGGTAAAAAGAAATCTCAGATTGAAGAATATATTGATTTCTATAGAGGTGCAGGTGTTCAACATATCGCTATTGCTACTGATGATATAGTAGACACCGTTTCGGAGATGCGCAGAAGGGGAATAGAGTTTTTAAGAGTTCCAGACACTTATTATGATAATTTATTCGAAAGAGTCGGAGAAATTGAAGAAGATATTGAGCCAATAAAGGAGAATAATATTTTGGTGGATCGAGATGATGAAGGCTATTTGCTTCAGATCTTTACTAAGCCGGTTCAGGATAGACCAACCGTTTTCTATGAAATTATTCAGAGAAAAGGAGCTAAATCTTTCGGTAAAGGAAACTTTAAAGCTTTATTTGAAGCTATTGAAAGAGAGCAGGAATTGAGAGGGAATTTGTAAGCTTAAGCTAGCGATGGCACACAATTGCGCCAACTTGCTCCAGTTTAAGGAAAGCTATCTCGGTCAGACGGTTGGAACCGTCTGACCGATTAATGAAAGCATCATGTTTGTAGATTAGCGATTAGACGGTTCCAACCGTCAAACCGCAAGTTTCAAAACCTGTCAGGTTTTGAAACTTATAAGGCAAACTTTATATGAAGGTACACAAGTGCGCTATAGAAAATTTTAAAAACCATAGGAATCAATTTCTATGGTTTTTTCTTTTTCAGCTGTTTTTCGATTAGTATTTATTTTTTGCTAATTGATAATTCTGTAATTTAAGCCTTATAATTCTTTGGGAAATCCATGGATTAAAGGGGTTAGCTTTTAAAAATTAAATAAAACTTTAAAAATATAAGAACCATCATGACAAGTCAGGAAAAAGCCAAACAGTGGTTAGATAGTAAAGTAGTGGATGAAGCTACTAAAAAACAAATTAAAGACCTTCAGGAAAACAATAAGGAAGAATTTGAAGAGTCATTTTACAGAGATTTAGAATTTGGAACTGGTGGCTTACGTGGAATAATGGGCGTGGGCAGTAACCGAATGAATAAATACACTTTGGGAATGGCGACTCAAGGTTTGAGTAATTATCTTAATAAAACCTTCACTGAACAAGGCGTTTCGGTAGCCATTGCTCATGATTGTAGAAATAATGCTGAAGAATTCGCAAAAGTAGTAGCAGATGTGTTTACAGCTAATAACATAAAAGTTTTTTTCTTTGAGAGTTTGAGACCAACTCCAGCTCTTTCGTTTGCTATTCGTCATTTAGGATGCAAAAGTGGGGTGGTTTTAACGGCTTCGCATAATCCTAAAGAATATAATGGATACAAAGCTTATTGGACGGACGGTGCTCAAATGGTAGATCCCCATGATTTGAATGTGATGAATGAGGTGCAATCCATTACTTCCATTGATGATGTGCAATTTGAAGGGAAAGAATCCTTGATTGAAACAATAGGTGAGGATGTAGATGAAGCATATCTGGATGAGGTTAAAAAATTATCACTCTTCGAAGGAGCTAGTGAGGAGGATAAATCTATCAATATTGTTTATTCTTCTATTCATGGAACGGGAATTACCTTAGTTCCTAAAGCATTGGAGATGTATGGTTTTAAGAATGTACATCTGGTAGAAGAGCAATCTGAGCCTGATGGTAATTTTCCGACTGTAGTTTATCCAAATCCTGAAGAAAAGGAAGCGATGTCCATGGCTTTGGCGAAAGGAAAGAAAGTAAATGCAGACATTGTAATGGCTACTGATCCAGATGCTGACCGTGTTGGGATTGCCATCAAGAATGGTAAAAATGAGTTTGAACTGCTTAACGGTAATCAAACTGGTTCAATGCTGATTTATTATTTACTGAGCCGATGGAGTGATTTGAAAAAAATTGATGGAAATCAATTTATAGTGAAAACCATAGTGACCACTGAACTCTTCAAAAAAATAGCAGAAGCTTATAAAGTAGAATGCTTTGATACCTTAACAGGCTTTAAAAATATAGCAGCGGTAATTCGTGAATTGGAAGGTGAAAAGACATTTATTGGTGGTGGAGAAGAGAGTTACGGCTATATGATAGGTGATTATGTGCGCGATAAAGATGCTGTTGCTGCTATTGTCATGATTGCTGAAATGACTGCTTATGTAAAGTCTCAGGGTAAAACACTTTACGATTACCTTATTGAAATGTATTTGAAATTTGGTTTTTACCGTGAGGATTTAGTTTCCATCACAAAAAAAGGAAAGTCAGGCAGCGAGGAAATAAAAGCCATGATGACCCGATTTAGAGAAGAGCCACCAAAGAGCCTTGCAGGAACTAAAGTTGTGGAGGTAAGAGATTATCAGAAGTCCACTATTTTGGATATAGAAAGCGGTAAGAAAAGTAAATTGGAATTCCCTTCTTCAAATGTGTTACAATTCTTCTTGGAAGATGGGAGTAAGATTTCTGCCAGACCTTCGGGCACCGAGCCTAAAATTAAGTTCTATGTGAGCGTCAAGGGTAAACTGAATAGCAAAGAAAGCTATGAGAAAGATTTCGCGGAATTGGGTGATATCATTAAATCGTATTTAGATGGGTTGGATTTGTAGGGGTTATTGAAACATAGTTTCAATAGACAAGATCCCTTTCTTCAAAGGGATGACGCACAGAATTTAATGAGTAGATTAAGATATTTGTTATCATTTGATCTAAGGTCAGTGCGTCATCCCTGCGCAACTTGTCCCGCACTGAAAGCCGGGAGGCAGGGATCTATCCATTTTAATCTCTGATTAAAATACCTGTCAGCTCATAAATCTGTTGTCAAAATAATTACCTCCAGCAAATGAAAATAGGCTTAATATCCGATACACATGGTTTTTGGGATGAAGCCATTCCAAAGTATTTCGAAGATTGCGATGAAATATGGCATGCGGGAGATGTGGGGGAGGCAGGTCAAATAATAGAGAGTCTTAGCAAAATTGCACCAACCTTAGTAGTCTATGGCAATATCGATACCCCCGAATTTCAAAAAACTTATACTGAAAATTTGTTCTTTGAGAGAGAAGGTGTGAAAATATTTATGACCCACATAGGAGGCAAGCCGCCTTCTTACAATCCTCGAGTTAAAAAACTGATCCAATCTGAAAAACCAAATGTTTTTATATGCGGGCATTCGCACATTCTTAGGGCAATGCCTGATCCTAAGCATGGTAATTTGCTTTACTTAAATCCTGGAGCAGCTGGTAATCAAGGCTTTCATAAAATAAGAACTATGATGCGTTTTGAAATTAATAATGGGAAAGTGGAGAAGTTGGAAGTGATTGAATTGGGGAAAAGGGGGTAAAGTGTTAAAGTTGGCAAGTTATTATGTTGGCATATTGACAGAATTGTATTTCAAATTTACTCATTGTTGATTACCTATTTCATTACATATTTCACCTACTAATCTTTTTTAAATAGGCTCCTCTTGATAATTAATTTTGCATTAAAATTCTTCTCTATTGCTTTTACAAAGCATTTCATAAAAATTTTTTAGCTGTGAAAAACCTCATAAAATAGGTTTTCCTTTAAAAAACGAGGTTTTTTATTCAGTTTCTAGTATTCCGTTTCCAAATTTTATTTTACTTTCTTTTTTCTTAACAAAAAAGAAAAAGTCAAGACAAAAAGATGCTTCCACGCTTCAACCCAGCACCCTCCCCGCCTTTTTGTCCTCCTTCCCGCTCTCTTCGAGGAAATATTATTTGGTTTGGAGATTTCGAAGCTTTTATCAAGAGCACCCTAAATAATTGTACACAAAAAAAGGGAAGCCTTTCGGATTCCCTTTTAATATAATATCTATAATTAAAGATTATTCTTCTGAATTACCTTCTTCTGACTCTTCAAGTCCTTCAATCAATTCTTGATTTCCGCCTTCTGAATTTCCTTCACCTTCTGTTGGAGGCAATAGCCCTTCTTCCTGACCACCACCTTCCATACCAGGAAGTAAAGTTTCGTCTTGAGCTTTTTCAATGTTAGGACTAGTAAAACCTGTATCTGTTGTCGAAGTTTTGATAACAAAAGAAGAAGCCAAGCTTAATACGACTAAACTAATAGCCAATACCCAAGTGATTTTTTCTAGAATATCACCTGTTCTTTTCACGCCTACTACCTGACTAGCTCCTGAACCTCCAAATTGGCTGGATAAACCACCGCCTTTAGAGTTTTGAGCTAATACTACCAACACCAACAAAATGGCAACTAAAATGATTAAAGTAATTAATAATGTTAACATGTATTTATGATTCTTTTTTTAACTCACCAATAATTTCGACAAAGTACGTCTTTTTTTGTGGAAATTTCCAAATTAATTTCTTGTAAATATCAATGGCTTTTTGCTTTCTTCCTTGTTTTATCATCAATTTCGCCAAAGTTTCTGAAACAACATCATCCGAAAGATTGGTGCTGCTAGCGGAAAGATCCTCTGCTTCTTGCTTATTAGACTGATTATCAGCATTTATTCTTTTAGTCAAGACCGGCTCTTTCTCAATAAAATTGTTGATTATACTTATTTGTTCTTTTTTGTGGGCATCGCTTATTTTTAATTCTTTTCTTGAATTTATTTCTTCAATTATATCATGTTCATCCTTTTTTGGCTTTTTTTCATCTGCTTTTGTTGTTTTCTTAGCCTTTGTAGTAGGAGTCTTTTTTGTATTTTCTTTTGATTTGGTAGTCGATGTTTTCTTAGTAGTAGCTTTTTTTGAGGTTGTTTTTTTGGTCGTACTAGAAGTTTTAGGTTTAGTTGTACTTGTACTTTTTTTTGTAGTAGAAGCTTTAGTGGCTGTTGCTTTCTTATTTCCTGGTTTTGCTGTTGTTTTTTTTGTGGTTTCAGCTTTAGGTTCTGGTTTTTCAGAATTCTTTGCTTCGAACCTATCTAAAATTTTTTGATAGTTTTCCTTTTCAGCCTTTAATGCCTCCATTTCTTTGAATAAATCTTCAAAAAAGGAATCAGGTAGATGAGAAGGAGCTGGAGTTTCTGTAACCTCTGTTTTAGAATATGCAGAAGGTTGTGTTTTTCTTACTGGCTTTTTGTGTTCTTGTATAGGTTCTCCAACAACTTTATTTTTCTCCTCTGTAATTACTTTATTCTGTTGAGTTTTTTCTTTTGTTTCTTCCCTAGGAAGTGATTGATTATCTCTTGTTAAGATTTCCTTGAGGTGCTTTCTATCTAAAGCATAAATAGCTGAAGATTGTAAATACGCCTTCTCACTTTGAGGTGAATATTTTTTTGAACCAATAGTGATTAATGGTAATAAAGCTTGAAAATAGGGGTATTCATTCTTCAGACTGGTTAAATCTTTGAAGTCTGTTTCTTCTAGTTTTTCTGGTTGATTAATAAGGGTTGTAAGCCTTTGTTTATCCACTTGGTCCTAAGTTTAAGCATTAAAGTTACAAAATTTTACCAATTTGCTACTGACGCATTAAATATATCTAAAATAATTTGATCTGTAATGGTTTCAATCAACTGATCTTCCACTGCAGTTAAAGTAGTGGATGTAGCATCAAAATCTTCATAAAAAGAAAAGGATTTATTGTCGAAATTGAAAACCTCATCTTTAGTGTTTACATAACTTACTTTTACTGTAATTGTCAATCTTTGCGCACCTGCAGCATCGGCTAGGTTTGGATTTCCAGAAGCTGTTACAGCAATTGGTTGAACCCTATAGCCTGTTATTGATCCTTCCAATTGTAAGTCGCCATTTGAATCCACTAATTCTAAACTCGTATTTTGTTGATAATAATCCCTGATTTCCTCAGTAAAAGTTTGTTGTAAATTTGGAGGACCATTGCCTGAATCATTATAAAAATATTGAATTGACATGGTTTTTATGTTTGGAGCAATAGACGCTCCCGTAAAGCTGTAAACACCACAAGAACTAGTGAATACCGCTACAAACATAAAGATTAAGATAATTCTAAAGGTCATATTGCTTAATTTTTCTATACAATGTACGCTCGGAAATACCCAAATCCCGTGCCGCATATTTTCTTTTATTCTGATTTTTTGAAAGAGCCCTTTCAATCATCTCTTTTTCTTTCTTCTCCAATGATAAAGATTCTTCCTCTACCTCATGCTCAGCGTCTTGGTAATCTTCCAAATCAAAACTATCATTAGCATCATCCCCCTCATCTTTCCGGCTGTCCAATAAATAAGGTGTTCTTACTCCTTCGGCATTTTCTTTAAACTCATTTTGCTTAACTTCAAATAAGTCTTCATTATCTTTTAAAATTTCTTCACCATAATTCTCATTTTTCAATACGTTATGAACCAACTTTTTAAGGTCTTCCACATCATTTCGCATATCAAATAGAATTTTATATAAAATATCTCTCTCGGAAAAATTGTCTTTATCACCACTGCTGCTGCCTTGGCTTTTATAAAGTGCCGGCATCATATTCCCTTCCTGTGGTAGATATTTCAACAAAATGTCTTTATCGACTTCTCTTTCCATTTCTAAAAGGGAGATTTGCTCAGCTAAATTTTTCAACTGACGAATATTTCCAGGATATCGATAAGCCATTAAAGCTTGCTTTGCTCCTTCAGTAAGTTTTATGGAATTAACATGGTGCTTTTCAGCAAAATCAGATGTAAATTTTCTGAATAACAATTCAATGTCTTCACCTCTATCACGCAAAGGCGGAACAAAAATGGGAACTGTATTCAATCTATAATATAGGTCCTCTCTGAACTTTCCTTTTTCAACGGCTTGAATCAGATTAACGTTCGTGGCGGCAACTACCCGAACATCAGTCTTCATTACTTTGGAAGAACCTACTCTAATGAACTCTCCATTTTCCAACACCCGTAATAATCGAGATTGAGTAGGGAGTGGCATTTCACCTATTTCATCTAAAAAGATTGTTCCACTGTCAGTAACTTCGAAATAACCTTTTCTGGCATCATAAGCACCCGTAAATGAGCCCTTTTCATGTCCGAAAAGTTCTGAGTCAATAGTCCCTTCAGGAATTGCACCGCAATTTACTGCAATAAACTGCCCATGTTTTCTAGCACTAAGTTGATGAATAATTTTAGAAAATGATTCTTTACCGACACCACTTTCACCTGTTATAAGCACTGTCATGTCAGTAGGAGCAACCTGCATGGCTACTTTTATGGCAAAGTTCAAATGATCGGAATTACCGATTATGCCAAATCTATTTTTGATAGTTTGTATATCCAATGCAAATAGTGTTTAAACTGCTTTTCCTATTAATGTTGCACCTGTGCATTCATCTACATACACATCAACATAATCTCCTTTTTTGTAATTTTCTCTTGGGAAAATCACCACTTTATTGGCTGAATTCCTTCCTTGTAGTTGATCATCAGACCTTTTTGAAGTGCCTTCCACTAAAACTTTGTGTACTTTATTTACAATCAGATGATTTCTTTCAGATGAATGCGCTCTTTGTTTGTTAATGATTTCCTGTAATCTTCTTTTTTTGGTTTCTAAAGGAATATCATCCTCATATTTCTTTTCGGCTAAAGTTCCTGGTCTTTCAGAGTAAAAGAACATATAAGAGAAATCATATTTCACATAATCCATCAAGCTTAATGTGTCCTGATGATCTTCTTCAGTTTCGGAGCAGAAACCTGAAATCATATCAGATGAAATCCCGCATTCTGGCCCTAAAATATCACGGATTGCATCCACTCTGTTGATGTACCAATCTCTGTCATAGGTACGATTCATCATTTTTAAAATACGTGAATTACCGCTTTGAGCTGGCAAATGAATGTATTTACAGATGTTGTCATACCTTTTCATTGTATGCAATACCTCATCTGTAATGTCTTTTGGATGAGAAGTTGAGAATCTTACTCTCAAATCAGGAGAAACATTGGCTACCATTTCAATCAAATTGGCAAAATTGATCACCTCTACTTCTTCTTTCTTCTCAATCTTTTCTAATCTCGCTTTATTATTGATTTCTTCAGACCATTTATAGGAATCGACATTCTGACCTAAAAGCGTAACTTCTCTGTAGCCTCTGTCAAATAAATCCTGAGCTTCTTTTACAATTGAAAAAGGATCACGACTTCTTTCTCTTCCTCTAGTGAATGGCACTACACAGAAAGAACACATATTATCACAACCACGCATGATGGAAATAAATGCAGTTACGCCATTGGAATTTAATCGCACCGGGCTGATGTCTGCATAAGTTTCTTCTCTACTTAAGAATGTATTGACTGCTTTTTCACCATCGTCTACTGTTTTTACCAAATTGGGTAAATCACGGTAGGAATCAGGGCCAGCTACTATATCAACTATCTTTTCTTCTTCTAATAGCTTGGTTTTCAGTCGCTCAGCCATGCATCCCAATATTCCGATCTGCATTTCAGGCTTACTCTTTTTCACTTTATTGAAATCCGTAAGTCTTTTTCTAACCGTCAGTTCAGCCTTTTCTCTGATTGAGCAAGTGTTCAGGAAAATCACATCTGCATTATTGAAATCATTGGTGGTGTCAAAACCATTTTCTTTCATAATGGAAGTAACAATTTCGCTATCAGAGAAATTCATCTGGCAGCCATAGCTTTCAATATATAATTTTCGGCTTTTGCCTGTATTTTCTTCTTTTGATACCTGAACAGCACAAGATTCATCCGTTTTGGTTTCTTCTGCAATGATGTCCAGATCTTTAATCAATTCACTCATATTTGGTATTTATAAAGTGCTTTGTGTTGTATTTATTTATAACAGGCAAAGGTAGCCAATAATTCTTGAAAATGACATTATGGCAGTAGTTTTTCCTTGGGAAATTTAAGATTTGTAAGATTATAGAATACCAAGTGTTTTTTCTATTGCTTTGGCTTTTAGGAGGCATTCTTGATATTCAGCTTCTGCATCAGAATCATATGTAATGGCGCTGCCGACCTGATAATTTAAATCATTGGTTTCTTCATCAAAATAAATACTACGGATGAGCACATTAAAATCAAATTCATTTTCTCCATTGAAATAGCCTATACTTCCTGAAAATACATTTCTTTTGCTGTTTTCGTATTCTTCAATCAATTTCATAGCTCTGATTTTTGGAGCACCCGTCATACTTCCCATTGGGAATGCATTTTTAATGGTATCAACAGAGTGAATTTCATGGCGTTTATTTGCTGAAATAGTGCTGATCATTTGATGTACTTGCTCGAAGCTATAGATGCCGAAAATCTCCTCAACTTTCACACTTCCACTTTTGGCTGATTTGGCTAAATCATTCCTCACTAAATCCACTATCATCATATTTTCAGCTCTTTCTTTCTCGCTTTCAGATAGCTGTTTTTTGTTTTCCTCATCTTCTAAATCCGTTATACCTCTGCTTGCAGTTCCTTTTATGGGCTGACTGATAATTTTATTGTCTTTGAGTTTTATAAAGCGTTCGGGAGAAGCAGAGATTATATATTGTTTGCCCATCTTTAGAAATGATGCAAAAGGAGCTGGAGAGTTATTGCATAGCTCCTGGAATACTTGAATAGGATTTAAGTTTTTAGCTTTTGCTGAATAGTTTATGCAATAATTGATTTCGTAAATATCACCTTCTTCAATGTGGTTTCTTAATTTATTTACTGTGTCAATATATTCGGCTTTATTTGTCCATACTTTTAAATTTCTAATCGATGCTTTTGCTATATTTTTTGCAATGCTTTTTGAAAGTGCGTGTCTAATTTTATTTTGAAATAGTTCGGGATTTTCACTTTGAATGATGAGATGATTTCCTTCAAATGAAATGATACAATCAGGAATAAAGAAATTCATGGGTTCCCAATTGATAACAGATAGATTTTCGCTTTTTAATTTTTCTAATTCATTTTTTAAATCATATCCCAAATAACCAAATAGCTTTTTATCTGGGTTTTCTTTTACGTAAGTTTTTAAAGATTGGAAATATGGAGTACTGAGTTTTATTTTTTCATTTCCTACTGCAATACACTTTAGGAAAGCTCCAAAAGGATATTGTTCTACTTGTTGCGGATGGAAAATGGCCACATATGGAAATTGATTGCTCCAGTCTATTAATGACTCCCAATAATTTGGGAATTGTGATATTTCGATTTTTATAGATTCCAATAGAGCTTATTTTTTGGCAAAATTGCATAAAAAAAGGTTGCTAAAAAATAGTAGCAACCTTCAGTTTCTTTTTAAAAGAAATGGATTACATGTTTTCAGCTTTAGCATCAATATTAAATCCAACACCAACGATGTTATAAATAAATTTGTCTTTTAATTTATCATCGACTTTAGATTCATCCCCATACATTAGACCCCATTTGGTTCTATCAATACTGAAGTTAGTAAAAGCTTTAACTCCTTTGTCATTAACATTAATTTTTGCGGGTACTGTGATAGCTAAAGTTTTTCCTCTCATAGTTAAATTACCTGTTACTTCATGAGTGGCATTTTCTAACTCATATTCCGGTATTTCCATAATTTTTTCATCTTTTGAAGGTTGCTCCATATCATCTTGATAGGAATCGTAATCAGCGGCTGTTTTCTCAGGATTTAGTGATTTTATGGAAACTAACTCGAATATAACCTGAGGATGATTTTCTGCATCAAAAAAGTCATCTGATTGCAAGTGATTCACTAATTTTTTATGATTTTCACGATCATCTTTTAAGTCCGTAATAGTAATTTGATTTAAATCAAAAATGAATTTACCACCGGTTACTTTTCCATCTTTTACAGAAATAGAGCCATCAGAAAGCGCAATGTTTCCATAATGCCTTCCTGTAGGTTTTGTTCCAACAAATTCCATATCAGCTTCATCAGAGGATACAAGTATTTCGATACCTTCTGCTTCTGTTACTTCTTCTGCTTCGCTTACTTTTGCTTCGTCTCCTTTAGGATTGGAAGTGCAAGCAACCGTTAATATTACAGCTAGTGCTAATGCGCTTGTTGTTTTTAAAATTTTCATAATAGATTAGAGATTTTTATTGACTTACTCGAATAACGCCTTAACTTTTATAAAGTTTGTGGAAGTAATATAAAAAGTACATTATTATTAATTTCGATACATATAAAAATATAATATAAAATGGGAATAATTAAGAAATGCGAAGGGAAATTGCCCATCATTGGAGAAAATACTTACATAGCTGACAATGCAGTGATTGTTGGTGATGTGACAATTGGCAAGGAATGCAGCATTTGGTGGAGTGCTGTGGTAAGAGGTGACGTGAACAGTATTATCATAGGTGACCAAACCAATATACAAGATGGAGCCGTTATCCATTGCACTTATCAGAAGGCTTCGACTACTATAGGTAATAAAGTATCTATAGGGCATAAAGCTATTGTTCATGGTTGCACAATTGAAGATTCTGCATTGGTTGGAATGGGAGCTATTGTGATGGATAACGCAGTCGTTCAATCTGGTGCTATGGTGGCAGCAGGAGCTGTGGTTTTAGAAAATACTATTGTAGAGTCAGGTTATATCTATGCTGGAGTTCCCGCCAAAAAAGTAAAAAAGATAGAAGGTGAAATGCAAGAAATTTTTGCTAGGACAGCCAAAAATTACACGCTTTATAAAACTTGGTTTGAAGAATAATTGGTGTAGACATCAGTCGGTTTAAATACTCTGCATGACTACTATTTTTGATTAGAATCCAATATTGCTCTATATTGGGTCGCATTTTGAAATGCTACATTTATTTCAAATGTAACAGGAAACGGAAACGAGTAAATTAAATATGAAAAATTCAAAAATAGTTGGTTTAGGTCATGCTGTACCTCAAACAGTGGTGACCAATGATGATATAGCAAAGTGGATAGACACAACCGATGAATGGATTACAGAACGTACAGGAATAAAGGAAAGACGGTTCTTTGATCCTGAAATAGAGGGCTCTTTAGCTAAAATGGCTAAAAAAGCAACTGATATGGCTTTGGAAAATGCAAAGATGAAAAATGATGATATTGATTTTATCATTTTTGCGAGCATTACGCCTGATTATTTCTTTCCAGGCTCGAGTGTTTTGCTGCAACGAGAGATGGGCATGAGTACAATAGGTTGCTTAGATATTCGCAATGCATGTTCAGGTTTTGTTTATAGTTTATCTGTGGCGGATCAGTTTATTAAAACTGGCATGTATAAAAACATTATGGTTGTAGGTGGTGAAATTCAGTCCAGTGCCATAGATATGTCAGATAGAGGACGCTCAACTGCTGTTATTTTCGGTGATGGGGTAGGAGTAGCTATTATGAGTGCAAGTGACCAGCAGGGTGTTTTGTCCACTCATTTGCACGCTGAAGGAACTTATGCTGAGGAATTATATGTGAAAGACCCAGGGAGTAGTCGGCCAAGAGAAGAAAGACAACCCGAGCAGATTTTAGATACTTCAGGTTATAAAGTGTATATGAACGGAAATATGGTGTTTAAGCATGCGGTAGTTCGTTTCCAGGAAGTCATCAATGAAGCATTGGAAGCAAATAATCTAAAAGCTTCTGATATTGATATGCTAGTACCGCATCAAGCAAACTTACGAATCTCTAAGTTTATTCAATCAAAAATGGGCTTGTCAGATGATAAGGTTTACAATAACATCCAAAAATATGGTAATACTACTGCAGCTTCTATTCCAATTGCATTAAGTGAAGCGTGGCATGAAGGAAAAGTTAAAGAGGGGGATTTAGTTTGCTTAGCTGCTTTTGGTAGTGGATTTACATGGGCATCTGCTCTTATTAGATGGTAATTATCTTATATCTGATGTGATTTTTCTATTTAAATTATTAGATTTATAAAAACAGAAAGAACTATGATTACAAAGCAATATAATCCCAGTCAGCTTGAAGTAGAGTTTGCAAAAGCTATTAAAGAGTTAGCTCCAGAAATTGAGGGCAAATTGAGTCAATTTAAAATAATAGCCGTGGAAGATAATATTAAGGCGGATAACCCCATGGTCAGAGTTAAGTTGACGGATAAAGATAATGACCAACACGAGGTGGTCTTGAAAATTATTCAAAAGCCTGATCAGGTTTAGAAATTTCAAATAAAATTTTATAGGGTGGATAAATTAATTCACCCTTTTTTGTTATGTCAAAATTTACCACCCAAGAATTAGATTTAGCCTCAGACCCAACCGTTCTATTGATTAAATATCGGATGATGGAAAAAGTATGGGAATTCCTGGAGGAGATGCAAGAGGAAATTAGAATTCAATTAATCCCTTTTCAGGATAAATTACCTCACGAATTAAATCTAATTAATGGTAAAATATCAAAAGGTGAAAATTATAAGCGACTGCCTTATATGATGCTTGATTTCCCTGCTTTTTTTACAAAAGATGATATTTTGGCATTTCGTACTATGTTTTATTGGGGAAATTTCATCTCCTCTACTCTTCATTTGCAAGGAAACTATGTAAAAGAATATGGCTTAGCTTTGATTGAATACTATAGAAATTCAGAAGGAATTTATTTTTGTGTGAATAGTTCTCCCTGGGAATACGATTATAAATCCAATAATTACGTACTTTTAAATGGGCTTTGTTCGAATGAAATTGAAGAACATCTTGAGAATACAGATTTTATAAAGCTAAGCATGAAATTTCCAGTTGAGGAAATGCCTGAAAGAAAGCAAGATTTGATTAATTTCCTTTTGGAGGGATTGAAAGTAATTCGAACAAATTGAGTAAGGGACTGTTTTCAAAACTAAAGAAAAACTATGTTTGGATTATTTAAAAAGAAATCAGAAAAAGAAAAGTTAAATGAAGAATACAAAAAGCTTCTAGCAGAATATCATAAATTGAGCAGCATTGACAGAAAGAAGGCTGATCAGAAAATGGCAGAAGCCGAGGAGGTAGCCAAAAAAATGGATGCCATTAAGGAATAAATAACTTAAATATGAATCTAGTACACGCTCCTTTTTATCAGAGTTATGTTGATTTAGTAAAAGATGATATAGAAACTGAACTTAAACATCAAGTCAGTGAGATATCTGTGTTAATCAATAATATTCCGGATGAAAAATGGAAATACAGATATGAAAAAGGAAAATGGACCGTTGCTCAATTAGTGCAGCATTGCATAGATACTGAACGAATTATGGTGTTTCGTGCACTTTCCCTCGCTAGAGGCGAAACGGACTCTCTCCCAGGGTTTTCCGAAAACGATTATGCTACAGTTTCAGAATATTCCCGCCAGAATAAATCAAAAATGGCAGAAGAGTTTTATCATTTAAGAAAAAGTCACTTATCTTTATTCCAATCAATGCCTGACAAAATTCTCAAAAAAGAAGGTGAAGCCGATGGCAAGCCCATTTCTATTATGAGTTTATGGTATATCACTGTTGGACATTGGAAGCACCACCAAAAGGTGTTAGAAAAAAGATATTTTTAATTAAACTTTTTTGCATGAACTTCTTAATCAAATTACTTTTATCCTCACTTGCTGTAATAGTAGCTTCTTACATACTCCCAGGAGCCCATGTGGAAGGCTTTTTTGATGCTCTTGTAGTATCATTGTTTTTAGCATTATTTAGTGCTACTCTCAAACCTCTTTTAGTTATATTAACCATTCCCGTAACTGTATTTACTTTAGGGTTCTTCTTGCTGGTAATCAATGCTTTAATGATTATGTTAGCAGATTATGTGGTGGATGGGTTTTACGTAGATGGCTTTTGGTGGGCATTATTATTTGGTGTAATACTAGCAATCGTAAATAGCATTTTTGAAGCCGTTAGTAAAAAGAGTGAATAAATTTTAAAATATTGTGATTTCTGAAAAAAAATTGTAATTTATTTCCCCAATACTAACCAGTGAACTATGAGTGCTCAAAATCCAGGCTTCGATGCCTTAGAAATCGAGAAATTGAAGCAGAAAATTGCTCAGCAGAAAAACAAATTTGTCTTGGTTGATACCGATGACAATAATGATGAGTATAAGCATTTTCGCTTTACAGGAATGTATGAAGGAAAGGAAGTAATTTATGATGCCGTAATTTATACATTACGATTGCATCATGCCAGTGAGGTATACGAATTGGCTGAACATAAAGCCGCACAGAAATTCCCAAATTTCAAACCCATTAAATTTCAAGAAGACGAAAATGGTGATTTAAGAACGCTGGATAATGTGGAGGAGGAAATTGGTCTTTACATTGCGGAGATGATAGATGATATTGAAGATGAGGAACTGGTAAAAGTTCAGGAGCATGTGGATATGGACAATGGTGGAGAATATGGGATTGGATTGGATATCGGTTTAAATGTGGATGAGGTGGATGATTTAGTGATGAATAAATTTGTGACTGATTTCAATGAAGATAATCTGAATTTAGATGATACTCTTTACTCTTTTGTTTCTGATGAAGAGGAATTTGACGAGAATTAAAAATTATCCCAAGCTTGGTATTTACAATCACAGTCATATCTAAAATAATAATCTAATTTCTTAGGGAGTAGTTGTTTATATTATATAATTAATCTTTTATCATTTCTTTTCGTACAAAAGAGTATAATACTGATTAACTATCATTTTTAAACCTTAAAACTACACTATGTTACGATGGATTGTAATTTTCTTAATTGTTGCGCTAGTAGCAGCTGTATTAGGATTTGGAGGCATAGCCGCTGGAGCCGCGGGAATAGCAAAAATTATTTTTTATATATTTTTGGTACTACTGGTCATATCTGTAATTGCTAGATTAGTAAGAGGCAAGTGACAAGATCTTGAAATAATAAAAAAAGTGCTGATTCAAATGAGTCAGCATTTTTTTTGTCCTATTTTTAATAAAGGATTACGTTAATCTTTAAAAATATTAAACACACTTACTTAGCTTGAGTTATCTTTAGATATTATTACTAAATGTTGAAAATAGCCTACAGAAAAGAATACGCTCATACCTTACCTGAAAATCATCGCTTTCCCATGGAGAAGTATGAACTGCTGCCTGAGCAGTTACTTTATGAAGGGACTGTAACAGAAAGTAATTTCTTTTCACCCGACCTACTATCTGAAGAAGATATTTTAGCTATTCATAAAGAAGAATATTGGCAGAAGCTCAAGAATTTGTCTTTAAGCAGAAAAGAAGAGAGGAGAACAGGGTTCCCTTTATCGGCTGCTTTGGTGGAAAGAGAACGGATTATTAATCAGGGAACTATTGATGCCGCCTATTTTGCTTTGGAATATGGAGTTGCTATGAATATTGCAGGTGGAACCCATCATGCTTTTACCGACAGAGGAGAGGGCTTTTGTTTGTTAAATGATATAGCTATTGCAGCTCATTATTTATTGAAAAATAGTAAAGCTCAAAAAGTATTGGTAGTTGATTTGGATGTGCATCAAGGCAATGGAACAGCCGAGATTTTCCATAACAATCCTGATGTTTTTACTTTTAGCATGCATGGAAAAGGAAATTATCCTATGCATAAAGAAAACTCGGATTTAGATATTGAGCTAGAGGATAAGACGGATGATAAAACTTATCTAAAAATTTTAAGAGAAAATCTTCCGCGATTAATTGATGAACAGCAACCTGACTTTATATTTTTCCAATCGGGCGTAGATGTGTTGGCAACAGATAAATTGGGTAGATTAGGGATGAGCATAGCCGGAGGTAAGGAAAGAGATAAAATTGTTTTTGAGCATTGTTTTAAAAATGAAATTCCAGTTGTAGCAAGCATGGGAGGAGGTTATTCTGAAAAAATAGCTCATATAATTGAAGCAAATGCTAATACTTATCGCCTGGCTCAGGACATCTACTTTTAAAAAATCCCGACCTTTTTTCAGGAATTTCGTATCTTTATTATATGTCTAAAGAAAAATCACTTTTTCGGCAGAGTGTGGTCTTTGGTAGCTACATTATCTTAATCCTATGGCTTGTTAAAGCTGCAGAATGGGGCTTCGCTACAAATTTCGCTCATTTTGGTATTATGCCCCGCCATTTATTGGGAACTATCGGGATATTTACCTCTCCATTTATCCATGGTGATTTTTTGCATTTGCTCTCTAATAGCTTTTCTCTGATGTTATTGATCATCATTTTGTTTTTCTTTTATGATAAAATACCGCTTAAAGCATTACTTTTTATTTATTCAGTAACAGGTATTTTCGTTTGGATAATAGCCAGAGAAGCCTATCATATTGGAGCTAGCGGTGTAATTTACGGCATAGCTTCTTTTATTTTATTTAGCGGTCTTTTGCGTAAAAACCAATCCTCATTAGCGCTTTCTTTTGTGGTGCTGCTTTTATATGGAGGTATGTTTTATGGCGTATTACCTCAAGATGGCCACATTTCTTGGGAGTCGCATTTGATGGGTTTATTAAGCGGTCTTTTGGTTGCTTTGTGGATGAAAAATGATTTTGCAGGACAAGCAGAGCTGAAATTGTATTTTGAGAAGGATTGGGAGGAAGAAGAATACGAAGATGATGGAGAGAATTATAATTTCACCAACCCAGACCATCAATTTTTATATGAGTATAAGGATTTGAAAAAGCAGGAAGATAATAAAGGTGAAAATTTAGATTAATTCTGAAAATTATAGGCTTTGCACTTTAATTTGTTTGATTAACTTTGCAAGCGTTTGTAAAACCTAATCTAAAATATAATACACGTGAAAAACTTATTAATAGTACTAAATGTCATTTTAATTGTAGCAGTTGCTTATTTATTTATTGACAAATTCAGTGGAAGCGAGCAAGCAGAGGAAAATACCTCAACTGAGCAAAAAGATGATAAAATATATCAAAATGTAGCCATAGCCTATGTTCATTCTGATTCTTTATTAGCAAATTATGATTTCATGAAAGAAATTCAATCTGAATTAGGTGACCTTTCTCAAAAATATGAGAAAGAATATCAAAACAGAGCGCAAGGTTTACAAAATGAAATTAGTGATTTCCAGAGAACAGCTCAAAACCTAACAGTGGCACAGGGTAAAGCGTTGGAAGAAAACTTGATGAAGAAACAGCAGAATTTAAGAGTTTATCAGGAAGATTTATCAATGAAATTACGTCAGAAAGAGGCAGAATTGAATAATGAGTTATACAAAACCATAAGTGATTATTTAAAAGTGTATGGTGATAAAAACAATCTTCAATTGGTTTTGACTTACTCAAGAGGTAGTGATGTATTGTATGCCAATGAAGGATTGGAAATCACCAATGAAGTAATTGAAGGTTTGAATAAAGCTTACAATGAAAAAGCTGAGACGGAAGCCTCTGAATAAAAGAAATTAATTTATTTGTATTGGCCCGTTCCTTAAATGGTGCGGGCTTTTTAATTTCGCCTAAATTTAAAACATTAGGAAAGTTTTCGGGTATTATTAATACTTTACTTCAATTAATTTGAATTAAGGTTGAATTCCCATTATTTTTGACAAGTTTAATAGAAATCGACATATATGGCTGAAGTAATAAAAATGCCCAAAATGAGTGACACCATGGAGGAAGGCGTAATTGCCTCATGGTTGGTAAAAGAGGGCGATGAGGTATCATCAGGAGATATATTGGCTGAGGTAGAAACCGATAAAGCCACAATGGAATTAGAATCTTACGAAGACGGAGTGATTTTACATATAGGCATCAAAGAAGGTGATGCTGTCCCTGTTGATGGAGTAATTGCCATCATAGGTGAAAAGGGTGAAGATATTGATGATTTATTGAAAGAAATCGAAAACGGTGGAGACTCCAATAAATCAGAAAAATCTGAAGAGAGTAAGTCTGAAGACAAAGATAAATCTGAGGATAAAAAATCAGAGAAGGGTAGCGATGAAGAAATTGATGCTTCAGATGTGAATGCGACTTTAATCACCATGCCGAAAATGAGTGATACCATGGAAGAAGGAGTAATTGCTTCATGGTTGAAGAAAGAAGGAGATAAAGTAGAAGCCGGAGATATCTTAGCTGAGGTTGAAACTGATAAAGCCACGATGGAATTAGAGGCTTATGAGGATGGTACTTTATTGTATATAGGAATTAAAGAAGGAGATGCTGCCCCAATTGATGGCGTTATAGCTGTGATTGGTGAAGAGGGTGCTGATTATGAGAAATTAATCAAAGCACATGAGCAAAAATCTTCTGGTGGAGAAAGCAAGAAAGAAGATAAAGAAGAAAAGAAAGAGAAGTCTGAAGATAAAAAATCATCTGAAAGTAAATCTGATTCAGGAAGTCCTAAACCGACTCCACCTGCAGAAGCTGCTAATAAAGAGAAAAATGGCAAAGATAGTGGAAGAGTTTTTGCAAGTCCGTTAGCTAAGAAGATTGCTAAAGATAAAGGAATTGATTTAGCCGAAGTAGAAGGCTCAGGTGGTAATGGAAGAATCATTAAATCTGATGTAGAAAACTTCACTCCTAAGCAAAAATCTAAAGAAGCTTCAAAACAAGATACTTCATCCGATCAGGCCATGAGTATTCCACAAGTAGTGGGAGAGGAGAGCTATGAAGAAGTGAAGGTTTCTCAGATGAGAAAAACAGTTGCCAAAAGACTTGCTGAAAGTAAGTTCAGTGCTCCTCATTTTTATGTGACTATGGAGATCAATATGGATAAAGCCATGGAAGCCCGTAAAAGTATTAATGAGGTGAGTCCTGTTAAAATATCTTTTAATGACATGGTCATAAAAGCGGTAGCAGCATCATTGCGTCAGCATCCAAAAGTGAATAGCTCATGGATGGGAGATAAAATCAGAAGAAATAATCATATCCATGTTGGAATGGCAGTAGCTGTTGAGGAAGGTTTATTAGTTCCTGTAATTCGTTTTGCAGATAATAAGTCATTGTCTCACATTGCAACTGAAGCAAAAGAATTTGCTAAAAAGGCTAAAAATAAAGAATTAGAACAAAAAGATTGGGAAGGAAATACTTTTACCATCTCTAATTTAGGAATGTTTGGTGTAGAGGAATTCACAGCCATTATCAATCCGCCTGATGCTTGTATTTTGGCAGTAGGTGGAATCAAACAAACGGCTATTGTGAAAGATGGTCAATTGGTTCCAGGTAACGTAATGAAAGTAACGCTTTCATGCGACCACAGAGTTGTGGATGGAGCAGTTGGTTCTGCATTCTTACAAACCTTAAAAGGATTGTTGGAAGACCCAGTGAGAATATTGATTTAAAAATTATACTAACTTGTATAATGAAGTCTCGTTGTTTTATAACGAGACTTTTTTATTACTGATATTTAAGCCAAAAAATTAAGATGACAAAAATAAGATCAACTACCGTTTGCGCGGTTGTGCACAAAGGCCAAGTAGCTATTGGAGCTGATGGCCAGGCAACGATGGGGAATACTGTTGCTAAAAGTAATGTTAAGAAAATCAGAAAGCTTCAAGACGGTAAAATCGTAACGGGCTTTGCCGGTTCCACTGCGGATGCTTTTAATTTATTAGAAAAATTCGATGAAAAGCTTAATGCTTTTGGTGGCAATATGAAACGTTCTGCTATTGAATTAGCAAAAGATTGGAGAACAGATCGTTATCTAAGAAAGCTCGAAGCTATGATGATTGTAGCCGATAAGGATGAGGTTTTAATTATTTCCGGTACGGGAGATGTTTTAGAACCTGATAATCAGATTGCAACCATAGGTTCCGGTAGTATGTATGCTCAATCTGCGGCAACGGCTTTGAAAAAGCATGCCGGGGATAAATTATCTGCAGAAGATATCGTGAGAGAAAGCTTACATATCGCAGCTGATATTTGTATTTACACGAACCATAATTTGGTAGTGGAAACTATAGGTTAATATTTTGAAATGCAGTCTTTTTTGATATCTCATAAAGACACTTTTAAATTCATGTACTATGAAATTTTATCATAATCCAAGATGTGGGAAAAGCAGAGAAGCTTTGAAATTATTACAGGAAAAAGGAGTTGAACCTGAAATAGTGGAATATTTAAAGAATATCCCCACTCATGCTGAATTAGAAGACGTACTTAAGAAACTTGACATGAAGGCGGAAGATCTGTTGCGCAAAAATGAGAAGGTCTTCAAAGAAATGTATAAAGGAAAAGATTTATCCGATTCTAAGTGGATTGAGGCTATGATTGCAGAACCTAAGTTAATCGAAAGGCCAATTTTTATTAAAGGAGATAAAGCGGTGGTGGGCAGACCACCTGAAAAAGTATTGGAATTAATTTGAGTTTACCATCAAATTAATCTGAAAAAAGGGTGATAAGCATTTAATGTTTATCACCTTTTTTTATGCTCATTTTCTTAATCTATATAGAAACTCAGGTTAGTAGAATCTCACTTTTCTCAGTTTGAAAGTAAATTGAGTTGTTAGATGAATATACCGTTACTGTAATTGATACTTTTAAGTTATAAGATAATTCTTTAAATTATAAGGAATTTAAAGAGTACAACATATAATAATCATCTATATTAATATAAATAATATAGATAAAAATAATTGAAAGTAAAGTCGTAAATTACAATTAGTAATCAAAAACAAATTTTTTTATTATGGAACATATGAATAATCTCGGAGATGTAGGGAAGTGCCCCGTAATGCATGGTGGTAATACCAAAATCGGTGGCAACGGCTCTATGAATAAAGATTGGTGGCCTAACCAATTGAATTTAGGAATCTTACACCAACATTCTTCAAAATCAAATCCATTAGGAGAAGACTTTAATTACGCAGAGGCTTTTAAAAAAGTAAACTTAAAAGAGTTAAAAAAAGATATTGAAGAAGTATTGACCACTTCTCAAGACTGGTGGCCAGCCGATTATGGTCATTATGGTCCTTTTATGATTAGAATGGCTTGGCACAGTGCTGGTACTTACAGAACTGGTGATGGTCGTGGTGGTGCCGGAACAGGTAATCAAAGATTTGCTCCGATCAATAGCTGGCCAGACAATGGTAACTTAGATAAAGCAAGAAGATTACTTTGGCCTATCAAGCAAAAATATGGAAATGGTATTTCATGGGCCGATTTATTTATTTTGACAGGAAATGTAGCCTTAGAGTCTATGGGATTCAAAACTTTCGGTTTTGGTGGTGGACGTGAAGATATTTTCCAGCCTGAAGAAGACATTTATTGGGGTGCTGAGGAAACCTGGTTAGGAAACAACCGCTACACTGCTGAAAGAGATTTAGAAAATCCTTTAGCTGCTGTGCAAATGGGTTTGATTTATGTAAATCCAGAAGGTCCTGATGGAAATCCTGATCCACAGAAATCTGCTAATGACATTCGTGAGACCTTTAAGCGTATGGCTATGAATGATTATGAAACTGCAGCATTAACAGCTGGTGGTCATACATTTGGTAAAACTCATGGTGCTGGTGATGCAGCTTTAGTTGGTCCTGAGCCGGAAGCAGCTCCAATGGAGCAAATGGGTTTAGGGTGGATTAGTAGCCACAAATCCGGTAAAGGTAGAGATACCATTACCAGTGGTTTAGAAGGCGCATGGACTCCAACTCCAACACAATGGGACATGAGTTATTTTGATGTCTTATTTGGTTATGATTGGGAATTGTCTAAAAGTCCGGCTGGTGCACATCAATGGACTCCCAAAAATTTAGCAGATAAAGATAAAGCCCCTGACGCTGAAGATGCATCTATGAAAGTGGATATTATGATGTCTACTGCTGATATGGCCATGAAAGTGGATCCTGATTATCGCAAAATATGCGAGCACTTTCACAAAAATCCTGAAGAGTTTGCAGATGCATTTGCCAGAGCTTGGTTTAAATTAACACACAGAGACATGGGACCTAAAGTGAGATATTTAGGACCAGAGGTTCCAGCCGAAGATTTAGATTGGCAAGATCCAATTCCTGCTGTTGATTATGAAATCATCAATGATAAGGATATTAGAGAGTTAAAAGCTCAGATTTTAGAAACTGGTCTTTCTGTATCTGAATTGGTTTATACTGCCTGGTCGTCTGCTTCTACTTTCAGAGGTTCTGATAAAAAAGGTGGAGCAAATGGGGCAAGAATAGCCTTAACTCCGCAAAAAGATTGGGAAGTAAATCAACCTGCTCAATTGTCTAAAGTATTGAATGCGCTTACCGATATTCAGAAGAAATTCAATGATGCTCAGTCTGGAAATAAAAAAGTTTCTTTAGCAGATTTAATTGTATTAGGTGGTTGCGCTGCAGTAGAGAAAGCAGCAAAAGATGCTGGTCACAGCGTAGAGGTTCCTTTTACTCCAGGTCGTGCGGATACTACCCAAGAATTAACTGATGCTGATTCATTCGAATGGTTGAAGCCGGAAGCAGATGGCTTTAGAAACTACAGAAGGGCAGCATTTACAGTGCCGGATGAAGAAATGTTGATTGATAAAGCGCAGTTATTAGAGCTAAGTGCTCCTGAAATGACTGTATTAGTAGGAGGTTTAAGAGCATTGGATGCTAATTATAATAATTCAAAGCATGGCGTTTTGACTAATAATCCAGGGAAACTCACTAATGATTTCTTTGTAAACATTACCGATATTAATACAACATGGTCTCCTGCCAAAGAGGATGATATTTTCGAAGGTAAAGACAGAAATAGTGGTGATGGAAAATGGACTGCTACCAGAGTTGATTTAGTATTTGGTTCGAATTCTCAATTGAGGGCAATATCTGAAGTTTATGCTCAAAATGATGCTAAAGAGAAATTTGTAAAAGATTTCATTAAAGCATGGGATAAAGTGATGAACTTAGATAGATTCGATCTGAAATAACAATTAAAAATCACTTGAAATTAAAAAAGACAACTCGTGTGGGTTGTCTTTTTTTTATATAATGTATCCTCTTAACTCTCTTATCTAGACTCTAAAAAACTATTTCTTCAATAAATCCTTAAAAGTCTTTGCTACCTTATCAATTTTAGGCTTAGAAACATTTACTATATATCGATCATTAGGGTTTTTCTTTTCATAATCCTGGTGATACTTCTCTGCTTCCCAAAATTTATCAAAAGCAGTGAGTTCCGTTACGATTTCATTATCAAATTTTGAGGCTAGTTCGTTCATTTTTTTCAGAGCTAAATTCTTTTCTGTTGAATTTCGGTAGAAAATAGCAGAACGATATTGTTTACCTACGTCAGGTCCTTGTCTATTCAGCTGAGTTGGGTCATGAGCAACAAAAAAGATATCTAAGAGTGTTTCGTAACTAATTATAGATGAATCATATAAAACCATCACCGCCTCAGCATGATTGGTTCTTCCATAACTCACTTCTTTATAAGATGGGTTCTTCTCTTCTCCTCCGGAATATCCTGAAAAAGCTTCTTTTACTCCTTTTATTTGCTCAAATGAGGCTTCCACACACCAAAAACAACCACCTGCAAAATAGGCTGTATCTAAGGCTTCTGTGGTTTGAATTGATTGGATTTCTGTGTTAGTATTTTCTGCCTTTTTATTTTCAGCTGCGCAAGCGAAAAATAATAAACTTAAGATTATGATTGCTGTATTTCTTATCATCATGATTTTTATTTTCAAAAGGAACGACTATAGATGGTATTTAGTTTTCGAAAAAGAATTTTTATATAACATCAAGAATAAGGTTAAATATTTAGAATGCATTTGAAATGGAAGAAAAAAGCTTTCTAAATTAGCATAAATATTATTCTATTATGAAAATAACCTCTTCCTCCATAAAACACCAAACACTTCAATTCAAATTCGAAGCGGGCACCTCCCGTGGCACTCTAAAGGAAAAGGATACCTGGTATTTGAAGTTGTTTTCAGAAAATAAATTGATTGGAATAGGAGAGGCGGGGCCATTAAAAGGCTTAAGTACTGACCCATTAGAGGAAATGGAAGCAGAGCTGGAAAAGGTTTGTGAGCGATTAATCGGCTTAGAAATACCAAAATCTATGGAAGAAGCATTTGAAACTGCTAAGAGTATTTCTCCTGAAGGGTTTTCCAGTATTCGATTTGCAGTTGAAACTGCTTTATTGGATGCTATTCATGGCGGTAAGAAAGTCATTTTTAATACTCCATTTTATCAGGGTAAAGAAAGAATTCCGATTAACGGATTAATTTGGATGGGAAGCAAGGAATTCATGCAAAAGCAAATTCAGGAAAAACTAGAAGCTGGTTTCAATTGTATTAAAATGAAGATAGGTGCAATTGATTTTCAAACTGAATTGAAACTATTACAATCAATCCGGTCCAAATATAGCCAAAGTGAAATCACATTGCGAGTGGATGCTAATGGGGCTTTTGCTCCAGATGAAGCCTTAGAAAAATTAAATGAGTTGGCTAAATTGGGTTTACATTCGATTGAACAGCCTATTAAAGCAGGTCAAATTAAAGAGATGAGCAAACTATGTGCGTCAACTCCTTTGCCTATTGCCTTGGATGAAGAGTTGATTGGTATCCGTAAACTAGAAAAAAAGATTACTTTGCTAGAGGATATAAAACCTCAGTACATAATATTAAAACCCAGTTTAATAGGCGGAATACAATCTACTTTGGAGTGGATTAGAATAGCCGAATCAATGAATATAGGCTGGTGGATGACCAGTATGCTCGAATCCAATATTGGCTTAAATGCGATTTGTCAACTAGCATCCTTTTTAAAAGTTGAAATGCCTCAAGGCTTGGGAACAGGACAGTTGTATCATAATAATATTTCATCACCCATTAGCATAGCAAATGGTGAAACTTTTTATGATGCTGCAAAGGAGTGGGGGGAATTGTGATTTGTTCATTTTCTTAGTGTAACTCCGTAAAAAACTCTGTGCCCTTGGTGGTTAAAGTTAAACTTAGTACCCCAAAGCCTTCTTAATAGCCATCACATACCCTAAATGCACAGCTTCATGGATATTGTTAAACTGCAAGGCATCATTAAAGCTATTTAAAGTAATTCCGAAACTAGTTTCATACTTTTGATACTCACCGAACCTCATTTCTTTGATATCATAACTCAATTGCTCATCTGCAATTTCACCCAATTCAAAAATAGTATCTAATTCTGTTTTAGGATTTTCTACATCCGAAGGGAAACTTCCTTTTTTATAACGCTTTATAAAATCAGTAGGGAGCGTGAAATCCAGTCCTGACATTCCATAAATCAACACATTCTGAGTAACTACCGCATGCCCGATATTCCATATAATATGATTATTAAAACCAGCGGGAATCATTATCAAATCGGCTTCATTTACCTTTTCAACAGCCTTTTCGAAATTCTTTCTAATAGCTTTATGGTTGGTGATTACTTGCATATTATTTCAATTTTGTGACGAAAATACAGATAAAATCACGATATTTTAAGCCTTTTAAAAAAGATTATATAAATTGCTTATTGTTCTGCATGCATACTAAATTTACTTATGGCACATTCAACTTATCCGCACTTATTTGAACCTTTAGATTTAGGTTTTACCCAATTAAAAAACAGAGTTTTAATGGGTTCTATGCACACTGGGCTTGAAGAAGCTAAAGGTGGTTTTGAAAAAATGGCCGTTTTTTATGCTGAGAGAGCAAGGGGTGGAGCAGGATTGATAGTAACAGGAGGCGTTTCTCCCAACTGGCAAGGTTGGTTAAAACCTTTCTCCATCCGGATGACGAAAAAAAGTCATGTTAAAAAGCATAAAATCGTTACTGATGCGGTACATGAAGCAGGTGGGAAAATATGTATGCAGATTTTGCATGCCGGCAGATATGGGTATCATCCTTTTAGTTTAGCACCTTCAGCTATAAAAGCTCCCATTAATCCTTTTAAGCCTTTCAAAATGTCTGCTAGGAGAATTAAATCTACAATAAAAGACTATGCGAAATCAGCTCAATTGGCTAAAGAAGCGGGTTATGATGGAGTCGAAATAATGGGTTCTGAAGGTTATTTGATCAATCAGTTTATCGTAAAACATACCAACAAAAGAACTGACGAATGGGGAGGTAACTATGAAAATAGAATTAAACTCCCTATCGAAATTGTAAAAGCAGTAAGAGAGGCAGTTGGAAAGGATTTCATCATCATTTTCCGTTTGTCTATGTTGGATTTAATCCCTGAAGGAAGTACTTGGGAAGAAGTGGTTCAGCTAGCCAAGGAATTAGAAAAAGAAGGTGTTACTATCATCAATACAGGAATTGGATGGCATGAGGCTAGAGTTCCCACCATTGTTACCAGCGTACCTCGTGCAGCATTCACTTGGGTGACGGAAAGAATGAAAAAGGAAGTGAATATTCCTTTAATTACCACCAATAGGATTAATATGCCACAAACGGCTGAGGAAGTTTTGTCCTCTGGTCAGGCCGATATGGTTTCCATGGCGAGACCATTCTTGGCAGATCCAGAAATCATCAATAAATCAGAGCAAGGTAGGGAAGATGAGATTAATACCTGCATAGCTTGTAATCAAGCATGTCTCGATCATGTTTTTAAAAATATTACCAGTAGCTGTCTGGTAAACCCAAAAGCATGTCATGAAACCGAATTAGTAGCACAGCCACTACAAAAATCTAAGGTTATTGCTGTAGTTGGAGCAGGCCCGGCAGGAATGGCTTTTAGCACGGAAGCTTCCAAAAGAGGGCATCAAGTGACTTTATTTGATGCGGCTCAAGAAATTGGCGGCCAGTTCAATATGGCAAAGCAAATACCGGGTAAGGAAGAATTTTATGAAACACTTCGCTATTTCAAAAAGCAGATTGAGTTGACAGGAGTTACTTTAAAATTGAATATTAAAGTCTCAGCAGAAGATCTAAAAGATTTTGATGAAGTGGTGGTAGCTACGGGAGTTAATCCACGTGACCCGAAGATCCCGGGACAGGAAAATGAAAAAGTACTTTCTTATATAGATGTTTTAAAAGCTCATAAGCCAGTTGGAAAAAAAGTAGCCATAATAGGTGCTGGAGGAATTGGTTTTGATGTAGCGGAATACCTTACTCATCCTCAGGAAGAAAATCATGATGATTTAAAAGCCTTTTTCAAAGAATGGGGGGTAGATATGGACTTCGAGGAAAGAGGAGGAATCGAAGGAAAGCCGATTAAGATTGAACCACCAAGAGAGATTACTATGCTACAGCGCTCAGAAGGGAAAATGGGAGCGAAGTTAGGTAAAACCACTGGTTGGGTTCATAGAAATTCATTACGAAATCGTCAGGTTAAAATGGTGACTAACATTCAATATGATAAAATTGACGATAAAGGTCTATATATCACTAAAGACGGAAAACAAGAATTGCTTGAGGTAGATAATATCATTCTTTGTGCTGGTCAGTTACCGGAGAAAAGCCTTTTTAATTCGTTAACTGAAAAAGGAATTAAAACTCACTTAATTGGAGGTGCTTTCGAAGCAGCTGAGTTGGATGCTAAAAAAGCCATTAAACAAGCAACAAAACTGGCTTTGGAAATTTGATTATGCATATACAATAAATGTTTTGCAGTCCATTCATGTAAATTTATCAACCCAATAACATGGTAACTTAATTAACATTATCCCGTCTTTACTTTTATATTTCTACCATTATTGGCATTTTTGGGTTCGAATTGAATTTTAACATAATAAAATATAAAAACATGGCTAAACCAGGAGTATTATCCGGAGATGAAATGATGAATTTGCTTCATCATGCTAAAGACAATAAATATGCAATGCCTGCTGTGAATGTGATTGGAAACAATTCGATCAATGCAGTATTGGAAACCGCCAGAGATGTAAATTCTCCAGTTTTCATTCAGTTTTCCAATGGGGGAGCATCATTTAATGCCGGTAAAGGTTTGTCAAATGACGGTCAGAAATCAGCAATCGCAGGAGCTGTTGCAGGTGCACACCACGTGCACTTAATGTCAAAAGAGTATGGCGTTCCTGTAATTTTGCATACTGACCATTGCGCAAAGAAATTATTGCCTTGGATTGATGGATTATTGGAGGCAGGTAAAGAATTTTACAAAACTCACGGTAAACCATTATTCAGTTCTCACATGATTGATCTGTCTGAGGAGCCTTTGGAAGAGAACATTGAGATCTGTAAGAAATATTTGAAGCCCATGGCAGAGATGGGCATGCACCTTGAAATCGAATTAGGTATCACAGGTGGTGAAGAAGACGGAGTAGATAATACTGGAATTGACAGCAGTAGATTATATACGCAGCCAGAAGAAGTAGCTTATGCTTATGAGCAATTAAAAGAGATCAGCAATAATTTCACTATTGCGGCCTCATTTGGTAATGTTCATGGTGTTTATAAGCCAGGAAATGTTGAATTACGTCCTGATATCTTGAAAAATTCTCAAGATCATATTCAAAAGAAACATAATACAGGTGATAAGCCAGTACTATTTGTATTCCACGGAGGATCAGGTTCTGAGCCAGAGAAAATCGAGGAAGCAATTGGTTATGGTGCTGTAAAAATGAATATCGATACCGATATGCAATGGTCGTTCTGGAATGGAGTAAGAAATTACTATAACGATAACGAAGACAGATTGCAAATGCAAATCGGAACTGCTGATGATCCGGATGTTCCCAATAAAAAATTCTATGATCCTCGTGCTTGGTTAAGAAAAGGTGAAGAAAGCATGATTGTTCGATTGAAACAAGCTTTCAAAGAATTGAATTGCATGAACAAATTAGCTTAACTGATAGATTCTAGAGTATAGAATCTAGAATCAAGTCGTAGTGAAATGAAGATCCCGAGACGAAGAAATCGGGAAAAAAAGAAAAGCACAGGCCTACAGCTTGTGCTTTTCTTTTTTGCGGAAGCTAAATTTTCACCATTAATCAATAGGCTTGTCTTGGTTTTTTAAAAAACCGAAGACCTCAATGTTATCATTTTTAATACGGTAAACTACAGTACAACCTTTAAATATTAAATCTCTAATATTTTCATCTTCAAAATATATAGATTGCCTGTGTTTATAAACCTGAGTTCGATTCTAATTTAGGATTCAGAACGCCTGTAAATAGTGAGGTTCAACTAAAAATTCTGAAGCAATAGCGGGCTATTGTAAGGAATTTTTAGGAAGAAAATCGCTGTTTAGAGGTGGGATAGGAAAAGCTTTTCCATATAATCCAATATACTGCGTTACTTCCCTCGATATAGCCCGCTATATCTTCTCAAAGACGCCTTGTCTATTGAATTATATGAAAATCTGAATTTACAAATTAGAGTCGAACTCAGGTTAATAGCATTGAGGGGTGTCGATTGAAAAAGAATTTACTAGGTAAGTCTAATTATCAAGTTTTCAGCTTTGAATCTAACTTAATTAGTATAAAAGTCATAAGTATCCGTCACCAGCGAGAAATGCTTACAACAAGGAAAGTTTCACTTTAAAACTTTAAATCAAGAGTCACATAAAAATTTCTTCCTGCTGAAGGAATAATGCCTGGGCCAGGATAACCTGTTGCTCTTCTGGTAAAATAATAATTGTTGGTTAAGTTATTGATACCCGCTTCCAGTTGAGCAAATTTATATTTGTATTTGGCACTTAAATCCAAGACATGGAAAGCAGGAATAATACCATCTACTCCAGTGGCTGTTCTTTTCGCATTAGTGGCCTCTGTAAATTGCTCGCTTAAATAGGTGAATTGTAAAGTGGAAGAGAAGCTTTTCCAATTATAGTTAATACCTGTTTTGATATTCACATCTGGAACCAATTCCACTTTATTTCCAGCAATTGAACTTTCCATATTGTCTTCTCCATAACGGCCTCTGATGAAAGCTGCATTTAGGAAAGTGGAAAATTCATGAATAGGTTGAGGATTAAAGAATTTGCTCCAATTCATTTCTGTATAAGATTCTACTCCGGCTATGGCCGCATTTCCGACATTTGTTCTATATCGATAAATTCTTGGAAAGCCGTCAATTGCATCATCATATCTTAGTAAAGCACCTAATCTATCATTATAGGCTAAATAGAATAAGCTCCAATCAAAATTTAGGAAGTCGCTGTAGTTTCCTCTGAACCCCAAATCGGCATTATAACCACTTTCATCCTGTAAGTTTGGATCGACTAATATGTTGGTATTATTAACTCTTAAATCATTAAAATTAATACCTCTATAGTTCATAGAGATATTTCCATATACTTCTAAATCTGCTGGAGTTTTATAGCTAACACCTAATCCTGCAAGCATAAAGGAACGATCTAAATTCTTAGATTCATTGATGGTGGTATCAAAAATGACATTTCCAGCTAAATCCTCCACCATGTTTCGGTAATATCCTGTGCTGTTTGTACTAATATATTCCCATCTCAAACCTGGAGTTATACTCAATTTACTGTTAATATTAATGATGTTTTCTGCGAATAGAGCCACATTTTCTGAAGGGTATCGAAATGATAAGTCTTCTAAATTATCGGGATTATTATACTGGAAATCTGCATCATATCCGGCAGGCCCCAGGCCTTGACGCTGTTGAGTATTTCCTTTAAAATATCTTGCTCCAACTGCTAAGGCTTGAATTTGACCCATAAAATCGTAACGGTGTAATAAGCGCAATTCAGAGCCAAAATTCTCGTAATCATCCCACAATAAATTTCTTTCTTCTTCCGGGAAATCAACTTGGGTAACTCTTTCCAGATTTCCCAAGGCCTTTCTAGAGCCTATTAATCCAAAAGTTTTCCAGTTTAGCTTAGTTTTATCATTGATTCTATAATCTAAAATTAACGCAGGGATATTCCATTCGATCCCGAACCAGTTACGCTCTCTTACAGATTGCCTTGGGTCTTCTTCAAACATTCTATCTGTTAAACCACCTGCTTGTTGAGCAAGATAATCCATGTGAGTAAATTCAAAACAGAGATAAAGCTTATCTCCAATATCAAAATTCACATCTGCAAATAGAGTATTGGATTCAAAGGATTCATTATCTCTAAACCCATCCCCTTGCTTTCTTTGATAAAAAACAAAATAGTCCATCTTTTCAGTATTGCCTGAAAGACTATTGTAAGAACTTAATAGACCAAAGGAACCTATTGTGTTTCTGGTATGGAACTGAATAGGGGTTTCTTCAGGCGCTTTTTTGAACAGGAAATTTATCATTCCTCCAAACTGAGAACCGTATTGAAGAGATGCTGCACCTCTTACTACTTCAATTTTAGAAAGCGCCTCTACTGGTGGAGTATAATAACTTTCAGGGTAGCCTAATGGATCAGCTGAAATATCATATCCGTTTTGTCTGGTATTGAAATTGGAGGTTCTGTTGGGATTAAGTCCTCTTCCGCCAATTCCTAATTGAAGGCCACCACCATCACTTTCCCAAATATTAAGGCCTGGAACCTTAGCAAAAACTTGTCTAGCATTATTTGTTGCGAGGTTTCCGTTTATCTGGTCAATGGAAATGACTTCATTTTTCTTGGCTTCATAAATTAGAGTGCCTTCCACTGGATTAAGTCTTGTGATGTTAAACACCTCTGATTTTTTGCCAATAGCTTTTACTTCTTCTAATGTTTCAAATAATGGTGCCAATGAAAAGTCTATAGTTTCCCATTTTCTTTTGATTTGAATTTTTTTTATCTCACTCTGCCTTCCTAAGTAAAAGGCAGCGATTTTATATTCTCCTGCAGGAAGAGTTAATTGATAATTACCATCCGAATCAGTAGTAGTTTTATATTTACTATCTAATACGAAAATTTCAGCTAACTCAATGCCTTTGGTGCTTTCGGAATCAGTCACAGTTCCTTTTATACCCTGAGCATATAGGGTATTAGAAAAAATACTAATCAATAGAATGATAATATGGATATACTGTTTCTTCATTGATTATAGGGTAAAACCCAGTTTTTATGTTGATAACCTCTTTCTATTGTAGCCAAATTCACCTCAGGATTGATGAAAGGGCGGCTTCCTTTCCCATTTACTGCTGCATAACTTTCTACAAATACTTCAACCTCAGCATCAAAATCAGTTTGATATTTATCTCTTAGAAAGTGAGCAAATTGCAAAATCATATCAGGCTGCGTATTCATCATTTTTTCCTGAACCGGGGTTAAGTATTGATTCGGAAAGACTTCATATGATTTATTTTGCTCAGGAACAGTAACGGTAAATTGTGAATATCCCATTTTTTCCATTAGCATTACTCTCCAGGAAAACCTGTAGCCTTGTTCCGTCCAAAATAATTTACCGGGATATAATGTATAACGAAATGGTAAAAGTATTTGCAAACCAAAATAGAGGATTATAAAATATTTTAAAACAGCAGGATTAGAATATGCTATAGATTTTTGTAGGTCTTGTGTTCTTTGTGGGAAAAGCTTATTCCATAATTTTTTATGAAAATCTTCTGAGAAAAAGATTAAAGTGCTGACCACCATGATGTATGGGAACATTCCTATTTGGAAAAGTGCAGCAGTCATAAAATGAAAAGCAATGACGGTTAAATAAGCAAAAACTCTCGTTCTTTTCCACAACAAGAAAAATGGAATTGTTAAATCATAAAATGCTCCGAACCAACTGAAAAAGTAAGCGGTCCATTTATAATCTAAAAGAGCGCCAATAATTGGAGTATCCGCTCTTGATGGGAGCCAAATTTTTAAAGGAAGAGCTTCCAAAAGCCAATCAGATTGTAATTTGGCTAAGCCTGCAAAAAAGTACACCAGGCTTAATTGCAAAATGATAATATGAATGCTCCATGCCGGTACATAGAAGTCTTGCTTTTTCATTCGCCAGGCATCTACGGAATACGCTTTATTTGCCGGTACTAGAATTAATAAAAAAGCAATGATACTTACAAAGTAGTAATGATTGAGGTAGTTGGTTTTGTCTATTAGTTCTACGTAGGTAAAGCTTAAGAAGAATAGGCTAGCACTATATTTATAAAATGCTCCTAAAGCAATTCCAATGGCAGCAATTCCCATTAAGGCAAACAGGATATACATTCCAGGATTGCCCCAGGATTGTATCCATTCAAAGCCATAGTAAGAAAAATAAAATTCAGGTTCGATGTATTGCTTAGCTATCCATCCATTGGCCCCAAAGCGGATGATGGAGGCAAGCATCATAACACCAAAAGCTACTCGGAAAGTAGCTAGTGGCGCAATGTGTTTTGCTTGATTCAATCGATATGTGGGTAACCAATTAGTCACCGTCATTATCTTGGAAAGTAATGGAAACAGATAAAGCAGAAGTCATATCTACTTTAATTAATGGAATAACTGCTTGCAAAGCATTGTAAACATCTACCAATTGGCTTCCTTCCGTAGTAGCTACCTCGCTGTATGGTACTTCAATTTTTTCCATTTCTTCGAGAGCAGCGTTTGACTGACTAATAATTGCCATGGCTAAAGCATCATCATTTCTATCTTTAGCATCAAAGGCCTTTAAATAATCATCTAAACCAAGTCCATCTTCAGATGAATTAAAATGTTCACCTTTAAAAACAGCGATTGAAGATTGTACAGCTTTCTCAGCTAAATCACCTGACCAACCAGAAAAATATGCTTCTACACTTTCAGGTGATAGGACCCCTCCGGTTCTAGGGTTTCCACCGGATGGAAATCCTATTTTAGCATTTTTGATTCTAATGTCGAATTGAAAATTATATTCGTTAACTAATAGGCTTGTGCCGCTTCCAACGTCAGTTCCAACATTTCCAATAAAAGTCGATCTGTAATCAGCCCATCCCTCTGACATTATATTAGAAGTAGTTTGAATGTCTTCTACTAAATCAGAAAGATATTTCAATCGACTTTCTCCAAAATCTGGGTCTCCAAAATAAGCTAAAATTTCCTCATCTGTATTTGCAGTACCAAAAAGCATATAATCCAAGGCAGGGAAACCTTTAGCTGCTACATTGGAAGCAGAGCCTAAAACATAATTTTGAGAATTTATATTTTCTTCAATCACATCTGTTTTAGTAGGAAAAATATTGACTCTGTCTCTTAAGTTAACACTAGAAACAGGCCCTACATGAACAAAAGCCAAATGTTGGTAACTTAACCAAGTTTCTTTAAGCTCAGCTCTCAGAACATTTAGGCTTTCTAATGAAAGGTTAATATTAAAAGAGTTTGTGGCAACACTAAGCCCTTCAGCTTTAGAAGCGAAATCCTCAATAGAAGGCTGAATAACATTATCTGCCATATTGATTAGGAATGCTTCTCTATCAAAATCTACTTTTTCACTGCCTGTTTTATTATCGCAGGCAGTGAAAGTAGATATAAGTAGTATGAAGAAAGAAAAATTTAAATATTTCATGTGTTTATTATTTACTTTTTAATGGCCACAACTTGTCCCGTATTTATCGGGATGGAATTTGCTACAAATATTCAGCAGGCGGATGTTATAATTTCGTCTGCTGAATATTTATGCTCATTTCATATTTTTATAATTGGTCCTGAATATCTTCAAATCCGTAAGCTGAGACAAGGATTGTTTTTGCAGCATTGATATTATCGGGAGTGATTTCATAGAAATTCTCACCTAATTGCTGTAAAATTGTTTCAACTTCCGCATTGGTTAATTTTTTGTTTGTGTTATATTTTAAAGCATGAATAAATGCCCAAGCTTCTGATAAAGTATGATTTCTAATTGCATCATCAGCGAAGTTTGCATTAGCTTCATTCAAATAATGAACAGCGGTTGCTGCTGAAACTTTTTCCCATTCGTTTCTGATGATTTCAATCTGCTCATCTCTTGTATCTAAATCTTTATTTGAAATAGCAGCTCTTCCATTAATGAATGCAGTCATTAAAGCATCATTTGTTCCTAATAATGCATCTCTTCCATTTGTATATTTACCCCAAAATCTAGCTCCGTCAGTGTTGGAAGGAAAATCAGTTGGTACACCTAAATAACCAAAAGCCTCGTCCCAGTGATGCTCCATAGCAGTACCTTTACCCATTTCAATTGTTTCATTATCCACGTCCATTTTACCGGAACCTAAATAGATTGAAGTTCCTTGAAAATAGAAGCAAGATCCCATTAAACCTTTTTCAATTAATTGGATATGCTCAAATCCGTTAGCATCGAAAAAATATTGTTTTGCGCCATCATTTGAAGTTACAACACCTGCTGTGCCATTACTACCAGCACCACCGTTTGCATTGATAGTAGCCTGAGCAAAATTGTTGATGAAAGATTTAAACATGCTGATGTCTCCTTCAACTGTTTTGTTTTCTAATTCTTTTGAATCAGCTTCGTTTAAAGAAGCGTCTTGAAAAGCATTGTTTTCGTTAGCATACATATTTAACATCGCTTGAGCATCTAATACGGCTCCACTATTTGCTGTTTTCATATATACTGTCAATTCATCCAACATATCCAAACGCTGTGTTTGGCCAGAATAGCTCACGTTTTCAAAATCGTAAGTTGTCGGAATTTCATAATTCTTGTCATTTTCTCCTCCCGGGTTATCATCGTCACATGCGGTAAAGGCAAAAACTGTTAATAGTGCTAATCCTAATAATTTGATATTTTTCATTTGTGCAAAATTAATATTTGTATTTAGATTGATTCTAATGATGACACAAAATTAATTTTATTTAGATTGGTTACAAATAAAAACTCAACTTTATTTAGATTAGATTTAAATAAAATCAAAAAAAGAGGTTTAAATACTCCTATAGCAATATTTGAAGTGCAGGATTAAGTAGTGGTCATAAGGCAAATAGAGGTGAAAACATCTATTTGCTTTAAAATTGTTGTAGAAAATTATCAGGTATTGATAAGAAAATTAATTCTAAGAGATGGATTATTAGATATATCTGGTATTAATTAAAGTACTTATTCTTTTTCTTTCTAGAATCTGAGCAAATAAAAAATAAGGAGTGGATTAGGTCTAAGGAAATACTGCATAGGCAGCAGATACATTTGATATTTTATTAAATGATGAAATTACTTTATTGTTCCCTTCTTTAATTTGATGACAATAGCTTACGGATAAAACGCATACAAAAATCATTAGTATACTAATCATAAGTCTTCTGTATAAGTTATTCATTTAAACTTTTCTATTATTTGAATACAAAAATATTATGAATTTTTATGAAAAACTAAAAAATTATAAACTAATTAATATTATATTTAATTATATCAATTTTTTAATGTGTCTATTTTAGCATTTTATCATAGCAATTGATGCGATTAGTTGTAATTTTACGCTATTAATCGAAAAAATATTTAGTAATGGAATATAGGATTGAAAAAGACACAATGGGCGATGTAAAAGTGCCCGCTGATAAGTATTGGGGAGCCCAAACTGAAAGAAGTAGAAATAATTTTAAAATTGGGGCTGAAGCCAGCATGCCTATAGAAATAGTTCAAGGCTTCGCTTATCTTAAAAAAGCTGCAGCTCACACAAATCATGAATTAGGCGTTTTGAGCCAAGAGAAAAGAGATTTAATCTCTAAAGTTTGTGATGAGATTTTAGAAAACCAGCACAATGATCAATTTCCATTGGTCATTTGGCAAACAGGCTCCGGTACACAGTCAAACATGAATTTAAACGAGGTAGTATCGAATAGGGCACAAATTTTAGCAGGCAAAACTTATGATGATGAAAAAGTAGTACATCCTAATGATGATGTAAATAAATCTCAGTCATCAAATGATACTTTCCCAACAGGCATGCACATTGCTTGTTATAAAATGGTTATCGAGACAACAATTCCTGGAATTGAAAAATTAAGGGATACATTAAATGAGAAAAGTAAGGCATTTGAAAAAGTTGTGAAAATTGGCAGAACGCATTTAATGGATGCTACTCCATTAACTATAGGTCAGGAATTTTCAGGCTATGTGTCTCAATTAAATCACGGCATTAAAGCGTTAAAAAACACACTAGACCACCTTTCAGAAATTGCATTGGGGGGAACAGCAGTAGGAACAGGAATCAACACCCCAGACGGATATTCTGAATTAGTCGCTAAGAAAATAGCAGAATTTTCAGGATTGCCCTTCAGAACTGCAGAAAATAAATTTGAAGCTTTAGCGGCTCATGATGCCATTGTAGAATCGCATGGAGCATTAAAGCAAATAGCGGTTTCTTTAAATAAAATTGGAAACGACATAAGATTATTGGCTTCTGGTCCACGATCGGGGATTGGAGAAATCATTATTCCAGCTAATGAACCAGGCTCTTCTATTATGCCGGGAAAAGTAAACCCAACCCAAGCAGAGGCCTTAACTATGGTTTGTGCTCAGGTTATGGGTAATGATGTAGCTATTACCGTAGGCGGGACGCAAGGTCATTATGAATTAAATGTTTTTAAACCTGTAATGGCTGCCAACTTCCTGCAATCTGCTCGATTAATTGGTGATGCTTGTGTTTCTTTCAACGATAATTGTGCCATTGGAATTGAGCCTAATTATGAGAGAATTAAAGAACATTTGGATAATTCCTTAATGCTAGTTACCGCTTTAAATACAAAGATAGGATACGAAAAAGCCGCTAAAATTGCTAAGACTGCCCATGAAAATGGCACTAGACTTAAAGAAGAAGCGGTTAACCTAGGATTTTTGACCGCTGAAGAGTTTGATGAATGGGTAAAACCCGAAGACATGATTGGGAGTTTAAAGAAACAATAAATAGTATTATTTGTCTTTATAGTAGTTATTTACTTACTTTAGTTATATGAATCTGAATAAACCGAATTATAAAATATGAAAAGCAAGATAAGTTTAATCGCCATCCTTATGATTTTTTGCATGGCTTTTTCAGTTTCTGCTCAGTTGAGTAGAGCAGAAAAAAAAGAAATGAAAAAAATGGCTAAGGAGCTCAAGAGAAATCCTGAGCAGATGAAGGCATTGATTGAAGAAAACGAAAGCCTTAAAAGTTCAGTGGCAAGTTTAAATTCTCAAGTAGAGAACCTGCAAGGTCAGTTGAGTAATAAAAATGCTGAAATCGCTGCTGCGAAAGCCGAGGCGCAAGAGGCTAAAGCAATGGCAGAAGCTCAAAAACAGAGAGCCAATGAAATGGCTAGCAAAGCAAAAGGCTCAAATGATCAAGAACCACAAGCATTGGACGAGAGCGGTATTTGGTTCAAAGTACAAGTAGGTGCTTTTGAAAATATAGATATGTCTGAGTATTTCAAAAACAACCCTAACTTCAGTGGAGAAGAAAATGGTCTTCAAAGAATTACTTTAGGCCGATTTAGAGACTATTGGGAAGCTGATAAATTTAAAAAGGCTTTAAGAAATATGGGCGTTAAGGAGGCTTGGATTGTCCCTTACAAAGAAGGTGTGAGAGTTCCGTTGAAAGAAGTTTTAGAAAACCTTTCTGCTAAGCCAGAGAACGCTGGAGAATAAATTATTAAAGCTTGTTTAAAAGTTTGAATGACCATTTCTTATTTATAATGGTCATAGATATTGTCTACTTATCAAGTAACAATAAACTTTTAAGCAAGCTTTTTTGTAATATAAAAGTTGATACCTCATCCCTACTTATCCTTGAAAATTGAATTCTCATCGCTAACCAATATTCTGAATGGAGAAGTCTACCAACTCCGGAATGATTATCATATTGAGAATATTTTCATTGACAGTAGAAATACTATAGCCAATTCCAAAAATTTATTTATTGCTATTAAAGGTGAGCGGCATAACGGTCATAATTTTATAGAAGAACTCTATTTTAAAGGAATCAGAAACTTTTTAATTGACCAGGATATTAGCATAAAGAATTACCCTGAGGCTAATTTTTTTAAAGTAACTGACAGTATAGTTGCCCTCCAGGCTTTGGCAGGCTATAAAAGAAAAATATTTAAAGGAAATTTAATTGGTATTACTGGTAGTAATGGCAAAACCATAGTGAAGGAATGGTTGGGAAAACTGATAGAACAGGTTTATTCAGTTTACAGAAGCCCAAGAAGTTATAATTCTCAAGTAGGAGTTCCCCTTTCTCTTTGGCATTTGAATCACTATCAAGATTATGCCATCATAGAGGCAGGGATTTCCCAAATGGGGGAAATGGGAAAACTTGAAGCGATCATTAAACCAAAAATTGGAATTTATACAAATTTAGGTACAGCACATGATGAGGGGTTCCCAAGTTTAGAAGAAAAAGCCAACCAAAAAGCAAAATTATTTAAGAATTCCTCCACCATTATTTTCTGTAAAGACTTCCCTGAAATTTCAAATGCTTTACACAACCTTCCGGAAATAGAAGAAAAAGAATTTATTGGCTGGTCTTTTGAGGATAATACTTCCAACTATTTTGTAGAAACAGAGGAAAGAGAAATTGGAACAGCTATAAGAATACCTTACGATGAGCAATTCCATATTTTTCATGTACCCTTCAAGGATTATGCATCTTTGGAAAATATTACGCACTGTCTTTTGCTCTTACTGCATGAAGGCTTGCCTATCAAGATTATTCAAAATACTCTTAATGACATCAGGCCTCTCAATATGAGGCTAGAAACTAAAAAGGGTAAGAATAACACCTATTTAGTAGATGATTCATACAATAATGATTTAGTTGGGCTTGATACTGCTCTTCAATTTTTCTCACAACAGAAACAGTTTCCAAAAAGGGTACTCATTTTATCTGATCTTTTAGAAACCGGCTTAAGTTCAGAGGTTTTATATCAACAGCTTGCGGAAAGAATAGCGTTGGAAAACCTAAACTTAGTAGTAGGTGTAGGTAAGGAGATAAAAATGCTGGAAAAATTCTATGATGGAGAAGTTCTTGTTTTCTCGGACACGAGTTCATTTTTAAAATATGAAAAAGAAAATGCATTCAGAGAGGCATTAATTCTGATTAAAGGAGCAAGGAAATTTAATTTTGAATCCATAGTTCAACGCCTGGAACAGAAAATCCATGGTACTGTATTGGAGATAGATTTAAATAAAATCACTCATAATCTTAATTTTTATCGTTCACGACTGAAGCCAAATGTAAAAACTATGGTAATGGTTAAGGCTTTTGCTTATGGAAGCAGCAGCCATGAAATTGCCAATTGGCTGGAGTTTCAGAATGTGGATTATTTAGCGGTTGCTTATGCAGATGAAGGAGTTGTTTTACGTCAGCACGGAATCCAATTACCTATTATGGTCATGAATCCTGACCCGCGATCATTTGAACTTTTACATCAATACAATCTTGAACCGGAACTCTACAGCCAAAGTATATTTAAGGATTACGCTAGCTATACCCGAAATTATAATAATCGGCTCAAAATCCATTTGAAACTGGATACTGGAATGCATAGGCTTGGCTTCGAAAACCATGAATTAGATCACTTAAAAGCTTTGTTGAAGGAAACCCCCCAGCTTAAGGTTGCTTCTATTTTTAGTCATTTAGCAGGCTCGGACGAAGCTATCCATAATGGATTTTCAGCTCAACAAGCCCTTTCATTTAAGAAATCTGCGGATGAAATAATAGATTTTTTAGGATATAAACCATTGCTACATTTATTAAACAGCCCTGGGATTAGTCGTTTTCCTGACTATCAATTTGGTATGGTCAGGCTTGGCATAGGCTTGTATGGAGTAGACCCTACTGGTCTGCACTCTGGACAACTACAATCAGTTTCTCTACTAAAAACGGTTGTTTCTCAAGTAAAACATATCACAAAAGGGTCCACCATTGGTTATGCAAGAAAGGGCCGCGCGATAGAGGATATGAAGACAGCAACCATTTCTATAGGCTATGCTGATGGATTTAATCGCAAATTCAGTCAGGGAGTTGGACAGGTTATGATAAATGGAAAACTGGCACCTGTGATAGGTAATGTATGCATGGATATGACAATGGTGGATGTCACCAATATTGATTGTATGGCAGGGGATGAAGTAATTGTTTTTGGAGAGAAGCCCAATATATCCGAAATGGCAAAAGCTATTGACACCATACCTTATGAAATCCTTACTAATATTAGTGAACGGGTAAAAAGAGTGTTTTATACTGAATAAAAATTGCCCTCCTTTTAATTAAATCCACTTTTACTTAAAAATACCTATTTATGGGTATTGTCATTAGAAAAAATATCATCCAACTTTATTAAAAATTTAGGGGATGAAGTTTTTCTTAGTTATATCAATTATTGCCTTCTGGTGGGTTCCTATGAACTCACCGGGCAATATTGGTATTTCGAGTTTTCCTCTTTCTATCGATTTATTTCAACCTACAACTGAACCATCCAATTTTT
>NZ_JAGXGF010000160.1 GCF_024636815.1 Marivirga sp. | reverse complement strand
GATGTGCTCTTCCACTTAGTTTGCTCAGCATGCTGAAAGCTTCATCCTCATCCTGTGGTTTTTCCAATAATTCATTATCAATCAAGACCGTGGTATCGGCAGTCAAAATGATTTTATTCTTATATCTTTCATCTTCCGCAAAAGCTTTGGCTTTCTTTTCTGCTAAAAAAGCTGCTACTTCAGTATGAGGCATATCTTGCGGATAAGATTCTTCTGTATCCTTAGCTTCGGTAGTAAATTCAAAGCCTGCTTTTGTTAATATTTCTTTTCTTCTGGGCGATTTAGAGCCTAAAATAAGAGGGTAATTCAAATTCATCTTCTTGTATTGAGCCAAATAAAAATCCACAAATTGTTTTTGGATAGAAATAAGTTGATTTCTGTGGCATGGTATAGCCTGTTTTACAAACTTCATTCACTTGCTCCATACTTATTTCTTTGGTAATGAGTGCACATTGCACTTCATCTTTCATCAGTTTACGAATGCATGCTGTGAAATTTCTTTCAAACTGAATGGACTCGGAACTTCTCTGTTCTTTGCCTTTAATCCCTAAAATCTTTTCAATGAAAAAGTAATGCAGCACAGTTAAATCAAGATGTTTTACTTCATCAGGAAAATTCCATTTTAATTCAGAAATTTTCTCGGGCTTCAAACGGATTTTATATGTATTTTCTTTAAATAATAAACCGAAAGCCCACTTCTTCCCTAAAATGATTTCATGCACATCTTCAGGATTTTCAAGCGTTTTGATTATAAAATTCTCTTCCAGTTGCTTTAATATCTTCTCTTCTGAAAAATCAGGAATATCTTTTATTAATCGATGTGTCGGTAGAATTCTTAAATCATCGGAATCTGAATTAGTCAGATACATCATATGATAATTGTAGCTTTCCTGCCCGGTATGATTTGGATTCTGCTCCATCATTCTTCTTCTATAAAGCATAGACCCTTCATAACGGTGATGGCCGTCAGCCAAAATGATTTTCTGAGGACCAATTTTATCAATGAATTTCTTTATGACTTTAGCGTCATGTATAACGCTCACCACTTCTCGAACACCCTGATAATCTTCCAACTCTCCTAGAGGCATTTCCATGCTCTCATCCATATATGGCTCTAATTTAAAATCAGGATCAGAATAAAGTCCGTGGGTTGCACTTACATTTAATTGGGTTTTATCCAAAAGTTCAATTCGATCATTTACAGATTTAGGAATCGTGTTTTCATGCCTCAAAATGACATTATCATCCCAATCATAAGCTTTGATGAATGCAATAAATCCTTTTCTAACATGCTCGCGAGTGGAGCCCGGCAATGTAAAATATTGATAGTAAACATAAATACCAGGCAAAGGATCTTGCATTATTATGCCTTCCTTTTTCCATTTAGCTAAACGATCTGCCGCCATATCAGCAGATTCCTCTTCTCCTTTAGGCACGGACAAATGAATACTATTTAAGGGATTTTTATAAAGCGTCTCTCTTTGCTTTGGCGAAACCACATCAAACAAAGGGCTTGTCAAATTTTCTATTTCCTTTTGGAGCTCGGCATTATAACGCCAAGCTTTAATAGGTTTAATTTCTGCCATTCTATGGTTAGTAAAATTAAATTACACAAAATATTTTTTGGTATTGAATATCATCCTCGATAGTTATGGAGATCACTACAGGTTCTCGTATATTAATTATTAGGCTTTATTTACAACCTATTCTTTTTCCACAAAGAAACTTTCTTACCGTTTCCTTCTTGTGCTGTTTGCTTCTGTTGTCTTTCGGACCACAATTTAACGGCTAATGCAGCTGCAATTTCAGATTCCACATCTGATACTTTCTCATCCAAATCGCTAGGTTGAAAGTATTTTTCAATGAACTTGGTATCAAAATCACCGCTTCTGAATGCCTCATGTTGCAATACATACTTACAAAAACTTAGGGTAGTTTGAATTCCTACAATCTCGTATTCGTCTATAGCACGAATCATTCTGCTAATGGCTTCTTCTCGATTGTCAGCATATGTGATAAGTTTTGCAATCATAGGGTCATAATGAATTGGAATATCCATTCCTTGCTCAAACCCATCATCTACCCTAACTCCAGTTCCCTGCGGTCTTTTGTAAACTTTTAAGTTCCCGATATCAGGCAGGAAATTATTTTGTGGGTCTTCTGCATAAACCCTTACCTCTACGGCATGTCCTTTTATAGTTAAATCTTCTTGCTTAATGGACAATGCTTTCCCTTCTGCGATTCTGATTTGTTCTTTTACAAGGTCTACTCCTGTAATTTGTTCTGTTACCGGATGCTCAACCTGTAAACGAGTATTCATTTCGAGGAAGTAAAAATTCAATTTATTGTCAACAATAAATTCAACTGTACCTGCTCCATAGTAATTACAAGACTTTGCAACATCAATAGCTGCTTGTCCCATTTGCTCTCTAATTTCCGGGGTCAAAACACTGGATGGAGCTTCTTCAATTACTTTTTGGTGCCTTCTTTGAATAGAACATTCTCTTTCAAATAAATGCACTACATTTCCTTTTTGATCGCCCAAAACCTGTATTTCAATATGACGGGGAGATGTTACAAATTTCTCTAAAAAAACGGCTCCATTTCCAAAGGCATTTTTTGCTTCACTTACCGCCCTATCCATTTGGGATTCAAATTCAGCTGGGTCTTCCACTATCCTCATTCCCTTACCTCCACCACCTGCACTGGCTTTAATTAAGATAGGATATCCAATTTCGTCTGCTTTTTCCTTTGCAAGTGCTATATCAGTAATGGCTTTATCCAAACCTGGCACCAATGGCACATTTCTTTTCAATACAGCCGCTTTAGCAGAAAGCTTATCCCCCATAATTTCTATGGCTTCAGCAGATGGTCCAATAAAAATAATCCCTGCTTTTTCTACTTGTCGGGCGAAGTCCGCATTTTCGGAAAGAAAACCATAACCAGGGTGAATAGCATCAACCTTTAATTCTTTGCAAGTCTCAATTATTTTATCTATTCTCAGATAACTCTCAGAAGAAGCGGGAGGTCCTACACAAACTGCTTCATCTGCATAACGCACATGAAGCGCATTTCTATCTGCTTCACTATATATTGCAACTGTTTTAACACCCAATTCCCGGGCAGAACGCATTACTCTAAGGGCAATTTCGCCTCTGTTAGCAACTAAGATTTTTTTAATATTCGGCATACCAATTTGTCGTTCAATATCAAATAAAAAATGAAGTACAATGCTACGGAATTATTGTCTTTTTTACTAAAAATTAAGGCTTTAAAGCGTAAAAGCTATTTTTTCTGTAAAAGCTTTTTTGTTACCTTTGGTTTTTGATTAGAATTATTATTGATACAATAAAATAGATAAACGTGGATTTATTTGAGAAATTGAAAGTGGATCGCGGACCTTTAGGTAAGCATTCCAATATAGAAGAAGGTTATTTCATGTTCCCTAAATTGGAAGGAGAGCTTTCTCCTCACATGAAATTTAGAGGAAAGGAAGTGCTAACCTGGAGTTTAAATAATTATTTAGGTTTGGGTAATCATCCTGAAATTAGAAAAGCTGATGCAGAATCAGCCGCTAAATGGGGATTAGCATACCCTATGGGTGCTAGAATGATGTCAGGAAATACTTCCCAACATGAAGAATTAGAAAGACAATTAGCTGAATTCATCAAAAAAGATGAAGTAATGCTTTTAAACTACGGCTATCAGGGCGTATTATCTATTATAGATGCTGTAGTAGGTAGAAAAGATGCCATCGTTTACGATGCTGAATGTCATGCTTGTATAGTAGATGGTGTTCGTTTGCACATGGGGAAAAGATTTGTTTACCCTCATAATGATATAGAAAGCTTAGAAAAGCAATTACAAAGAGCTACTAAGTTGACCGAAGAAACTGGTGGTGGTATATTGGTTATTACTGAAGGAGTTTTTGGGATGACTGGCGCTATGGGTAAATTGAAAGAAACTCTTGCCTTAAAAGAAAAATACGAATTCCGTTTATTATGTGATGACGCCCACGGTTTTGGTACTATGGGAGAAAGAGGAGCCGGAACAGCTGAGCAGCAAGATGTAATGGAAGAAGTAGATTTATACTTCAGCACATTCGCTAAGTCTATGGCATTGATCGGTGCTTTTGTTGGAGGTGATCCTGATATCATCAAATTCTTAAGATTTAATATGCGTTCGCAAATTTTTGCGAAATCTTTACCTATGCCCATGGTAGAAGGTGCTCTTAAACGTTTAGAATTATTGAGAGATCAACCTGAGCATAAGAAGAACTTATGGAAAATAGTAAATGCATTACAGAGTGGCCTGCAAGAAAAAGGATTTAGCATCGGAACAACTCAATCACCTGTTACTCCAGTAATGTTAAACGGAACAGTTGGTGAGGCTGCAGCTTTAGCTTATGACCTAAGAGAAAATTTTGGCATATTTTGCTCAGTTGTTATCTATCCTGTAGTACCAAAAGACACTATTTTGCTAAGATTAATCCCTACAGCATCCCATAGTTTGGAAGATGTTGACCGTACGATTAAAGCATTTGAAGCTATAAAAGATAAGCTAAAAGAGGGTCATTATAGGGAAAATGAGCTCGCAAAAGCATTTAAAGAGTAATTTTTTAGGAAAAATGTTGCCCTAATTGTTGTTTTTATATGTTTTTGCCTATATTGCTTTCAGTTAATTAAATTATTTAGTCAACCGTAAACTAAAATAAGAATGAAAAGATTCGAACAAGTAAGAGACCTTATAATGAATTTAGAAGGTGATTTTGAAAAATTCTATGACAAAGAAAACCAGGCAGCTGGTACTAGAGTTAGAAAAGGAATGCAAGAGTTGAAAAACTTAGCACAAGAAATCAGAATTGAAGTTCAAGATGTCAAGAACAAATCTTAATTAGAATTTGAATGATTTCAAAAGAGGTTGACTATAGGTCAGCCTTTTTTTTTGAGCAAAATTTAATTGAATTTATTAATTCACAAATATTTACCCCCTTTAAAACTCAAAAAAGAATAAGGTGCAGGAGAGAATAGAAGTTACATTTTTTTGGTCTGAGAAAATAGTTTAACAGAAAAAACTGAGTTAAATAATCATGATCTAATCTGTAGACCTCTTATCTTAGAATGCAAGGCTTATTTCATTGACTCTTCTACCATTTTCTTAGAGCCTGTATAAAAAGGAACTCTTTGGTGCAAAGATTTCGGCTGTATATCTAGAATTCTTTTTTCACCATCTGTTGCAAGCCCGCCTGCCTGTTCACAAATCATTGCTAAGGCATTGCATTCATAATTCAAACGCAGTTTACCATCAGGAGCTTTTTCAGTAGAAGGATATATATAAATCCCACCTTTCAATAAGTTTCGATGAAAATCAGCTACCAATGATCCTATGTAGCGAGCTGTGTATTTTTTATCCTTACAGCTTTCAATGTATTGTTGCACTTTAGGCTGCAAACTTCTATAACTGCCTTCGTTAATTGAATATATCTTTCCATCTTCAGGAATTCTCATATCAGCATGAGATAAGAAAAACTCACCTAAAGAAGGATCGTAAGTAAACCCATTTACTCCTCGGCCTGTGGTATAAACCAGCATAGTAGAAGAACCATATAATAAATATCCCGCAGCCACTTGTTCTGAGCCTTTTTGTAAAACATCTTCATCTGTGACTTTACTCCCAACTGGAGAAACCCTTCTGAAAATAGAGAAAATTGTTCCAATGGAAACATTTACATCAATATTAGATGAGCCATCTAGAGGATCCATGGAAACAATATATCTTCCATCCTTATTATTTAAGTCCAGAATTTCATCATCCTCTTCAGAAACTATAGCACAAACCTCACCCCCATTTTTCAATGCTCTGATGAATCTAATATTAGCAATAACATCCAGTTTCTGTTGCTCCTCACCTTGAATGTTTTCAGTCCCATAAGCACCTCCAATATTCAATAATCCTGCACGATTCACCTCTCTATGGATGATTTTTCCTGCTAAGGCAATATCTCTCAGTAATTGAGAAAGTTCACCCGAAGCAAAGGCAAAATCGTTTTGTTTCTTTTTAATAAATCGGTCTAAGGTGATACCAACAGAAGTGGCTAGTTTAGTTTGCATGGAATATTTATTTGTATTGATGCTAAATTATGAAAAAATTGCAGCTTATTTTGCCAATCTTTACAAAAAGGAACAAATGCAGGTATTTAAATTTGGTGGCGCATCAATAAAAGACGCAGAAGCAGTAAGGAATATGTCGGAAATATTGAAACGATTTCCGGATGAAAAAATAATTATTGTAGTTTCTGCTATGGGCAAAACCACTAATGCTTTGGAAGAAATATTGCATTTAAGACTAAAGGGGCTATCAACAGAGACTGCCATTCAGAATCTTTTTCAATATCATGCTTCCCTTATTTCCTCCTTATTTGACAAAAATGAATCAAAGATTCTTCAATTATTAGAAAATCTTTTTGAGGATTTAAAAATAAAACTTTCTGAGCTCAATAAATCTCGGTATGATGAATCTTATGATAGCATCATCTCTTTCGGAGAAATGATCTCTTCGACCATATTACTTGGATTTTTACAAAAAGAAGCTTTCTCCATCTCAAAGGTTGATGCAAAAGATTGCATCAGAACAGATAACAGCTTCAGAGACGCTTTGGTGAATTGGGGGAAAACGAAAGAAACAATAAAGAAATCTATCCAGCATGAATTCAACCAAAATCAATTAGTAATTACTCAAGGTTTTCTTGGAGGGACTCAAGAAGGAAAGATTACCACCCTTGGCAGAGAAGGTTCTGATTTTACTGCAGCTATTTTTGCTTATTGTACAAATGCTAAAGCAGTCACGATATGGAAAGATGTTCCGGGAATATTAAATGGAGATCCAAAAAAAATAAAAGATGCCATCTTATACCAAGAACTCTCCTATCAGGAAGCAGCAGAAATGACCTACTACGGAGCTTCAGTGATCCATCCTAAAACCATTAAGCCATTAGCCATTGCAAGCATTCCAATGCATGTGCGTTCCTTTTATGAACCTGAAAAAGGAGGTACGATTATTCATGATTGTAAAATAATACATGAGATTCCTTGTATCATCATCAAAGAAAAACAAAGCCTGATCACCTTCAAATTGACTGATTTCACTTTCATTACGGAAGCTTTGATAAGTAAAATATTTGAAGCATTAAATAGGCACCATATTAAAATTAATATGATGCAAAATACTGCTATTTCTTTCTCCATCTGCGTAAATGATGATCTGCACCGATTGGATCAATTAATGAATGAACTGAAAGATGATTTCTCTATATTTTACAATAAAGGATTGGAACTGGTCACTATTAAAAACTTTGATGAAAGCCTGATCAGCAGGATGACAGAAAATAAAGAGATTTATTTAGAACAAAGGACACGGAAGAATTATCAAGTGGTGGTTAAAAATGAAGTTTGATGTGATTCTACAACCAGAATATGTTAAACTTTTTGCATTCACTTAAAGGAATTCTACCACAAAGTAACAAAAGAGAACAAAAGGAAATAATCAAGATTATTTCTAATGATGTATTATTTCAAAAACTGAGACTTTAAAAATAATACGAAAAATTACTTCAATTACATATTAAAAACCGCTCAATTTCATTTTACGAATTGCCTCTGGCAATTCAACTTTTGTTTTCTTTTGTTACTTTGTGGTTATAGACAAATCACAAAGTGATTTAAACAGCACTTAATTGAAATGATTAATATAAGATTCCATAAATTGTATAATCTATCTATACCACACGTAAAACTAATCCCTTTAAATATTCGCCTTCGGGATGGAAAATATTAATAGGATGATCAGCAGGTTGGTGGAGCTGATGCAGGATTTGAACTTGTCTTCCCGCTCTTGCAGCTGCTGAAAAAATAACCGTTCTGAATTGCTCCTGATTTACTACTTGAGAACAGCTAAAAGTAAAAAGCACACCGCCTGATTTCATATTCTTCATGGCTTTTTCATTTATAGTTCTATATCCCTGCAAACCATTTTTTAACACTTTTCTGTGCTTGGCAAAAGCCGGTGGATCCAAAACAATCACATCATATTGCTCAGGCATTTCATTCAAGAAATTAAAAACATCAGCTGTAAAGGATTGATGATTTTGAGCTTCCTTAAAATTCAAGCCAACATTTTGATCAGTCAAATCAATGGCGCCTTGGGAACTATCAACACTATGAACCAGATTAGCACCCGCCTGCAAAGCAAATATGGAAAAGCCACCAGAGTAGCAAAAAGTATTGCAAACCTTATTGCCTTTACTGTACTGCTCCAATAATTTTCTGTTCTCCCTTTGATCAATAAAGAAGCCTGTTTTCTGTCCGCTTACCACATTGATATTAAAAATATTTCCATATTCCTTTACCAACCATTCTTCCTTCTCTTCTCCATAAATAAAGGCGTCCGAAGTATCTAGCTCAGCTTTGAAAGGAAGCGTATGAGCACTTTTATCATAAACTGCTTTCAGTCTATCGTCCAGTAGTTCTTTCAGTACTTCTAAGAAGACTTCTTTGATTTGGTACATACCAACAGTATGTGCCTGGAAAACTACGCAGCCATCATAATAATCTACTATGAGTCCGGGAAAGCCATCTCCTTCACCATGCACCAATCTAAATACATTAGTTTCCGGATTATCCCATAGGTTTGCCGTTTTTCTCAATTCAATTGCAGACTGTAATTTCCTTTTCCAAAAACCCTGATCAATCTCCTCTTGTTGGAAAGTCAGCATACGGACTGCTATAGAACCCACTTGAAAATAACCAATGCCGATGAATCTTTTATCTTGGGTATGAATCTCCACAAAATCGCCTTCCTTTACTTCATTAGGCACAGGATGTATAGCTCCTGAGAATATCCAAGGATGGAATCGCTCTAATGATTTTTCTTTTCCTTTTTTGAGGTTGATGATCGGTAATGGGCTTTGCATAAAATTCGGATTCTAAAATATTATACAAATATGGGGAAAATTGGGGAAGAAGGCTTTGATTTCATTCTACTTATTCAAATTCAACCACCACAGGAAAATGATCTGACAAAAAAGTATCCTGAATTCTTAAGCTATAATTCTTATAACTTTTGATTTTAAATCCTTGATAGAACACATAATCAATTCGCCTGTCATAGTTTTCCTCAATTTTAAAAGCATTAAAAGTACCGACTGGGCCTAAGTTTAAATCTGCTTCAAAAGCATCTTTTAAATCAGAATTGATGATTTTTTGGATGGGTGCTGTATCTGGTTCCAGATTAAAATCACCCATGAGGATTACTTTTCCAGTGAAATTCAATTTCTCAATTTTAGATAAAATTAAATCCACGCTATTTGCTCTGGCTTCTTTTCCTATATGGTCGAAATGAGTATTCAAAATCAAAATGGAGTCTTTCGTTTCCTGATCTATCAATTTCGCCCATGTACAAACTCTAGGTAGAGCTGCATCCCATGCCTTTGCAGGAACATCTGGATTTGGAGAGAGCCAAAAAGTAGCACTATCAATTATAGAATATCTAATCTTTTTATAAAAAATCGGGGAATATTCGCCTTTACTTTTACCATCATCTCGCGCGACTCCAATTCGAGCATAATCCGCTAAACCCTCTTTCAAATATTTGATTTGTGAATGCACCACTTCTTGCATTCCAATGACATCCAAATCTTCAATTTTAATGAAATTGAGGATTTGCTCTTTTCTGTTGTCCCATTGATGAGACCCTTCATTAGGATTCTCATATTTTATATTAAAAGTACAGACTGTAGTAGTCTGAGCAATTAATTGATAATTAAATAATAGGAAAAAAATTAGGGTAAAGTATTTCATAATTTGAATTTAGTTATGCTTGATTTCATGTGTATATAACTATTTTAAATTGCCACATGGAATAGTCAAGTTTCAAAAGCCCAATTCATCAACCTTCAATGTCTTCCTATATTCATTTCGGTTGGTCCCTAGTACCCAAAATGACTATTTTATATTTTTTTAATTTCAAGTGCGTTCAAAATAGGCTCCCCTTCAATTGCTTTAAAGGAAATGATAAGCTCTCCAGTTTGAATTTCAGTTCTCAACTTTTGGTAATGGGCAGTAAAAGGCTCAAAACCTGAGCTGATAATATTTCCCAAAACCTTTTGGCCATTCAAAAGCACATCAAATCTTCTAGAATCTTCCTCAATATATTTTTCATCTATTTCTGCCCAATGTAAAGTGATTTCATATTCGCCATTTGGTAAATCAAAATGATATTTCCCTCCAATCCGAGCTGTTTGGTAGATAGGGTCATTTTGGGTCAATAAAATATTTTGATCTGTTCCAACACCTCTACTCCTAGGTGAAAAGGCATTTCCTCCTACATAACCGAACAATCCACTTGCATAAGCTTTGTCTGGCAACCAAGTGACATCATCTATTGGATCATTAAAATAGAAGTTTGCTCCACAATTCAGCAATAAGGCATTATTTGAAAGCCATTTAGAATCAATTTGACTAAAATAGATTTCCCGCTTTTGAAAAATAATGGTGTCCGAGAATTCAGCTGTTGCTTCAATTATATTTAAACCATCTTGCAATTTTACATTCCATTCTGCCAAGTGGTTTTCAAATGATTGATAATCCACTTTTTGCTTATTCACTTTTAGTTCAATTGCATTTCCATTCGTAAAAAACTGTAGGGGCTGTATGGGCCCAAAGGCAGTTCGATTTTTCCATTCTCCTGAACCTATTTTCACATAAGGCTCATCTTTCAACCAGCTTTGATATAAGAAATAAGCGTCTTTTGGTTTCCTATCGAAAGACACTACACCTTTGCTATTGACTTTTGGTACGGCATCATTCCGATTTTCTGATCCAAAATCTGCGACATTCCAAATGGCAGCTCCTGCTACATAAGGTCTTTCGATGATATCGATGAGATTTTGTTGGTGAAATTTGGTTTGCCATTCAATCGAAAAATCAAATCGAACCGGATTAAAGGAGTGAATTCTTGGGTCTGCCCCGGCACCATATTCTGTGATTAAAACCGGTTTATCAGGAACTAAAGCATGAAATTTATCCAGAAATGTTCCAGCACCTAATTGCTTATCGTACCAACCAAAGTAAAGATTCCACCCCACTAATTGAGGAATATCTAAAAGTTCGGCTTCATAGTAAAGATTCAAATCACCATGATTGGGAATCATGGTATAGCGGGTGCTATCTTCTTTACGAGTCAGATCTTCTAATACTTGCGCGAAATCTACAATTTTGGTAATGACTTCCTCATCTTCTTCGAGTTGGCGACCTAACAACATTTCGTTCATATAAGCCCAAATAATTATACTTGGATGATTATAATATTGCCTGATCATTTCCTTCATCATATGCTTAGAATTCTCATAAAAGGCTTCTGAATCCGTGATGTCATGATCCAATGGGATTTCCATGCTGACCAATAAGCCTAATTGATCACAAGCCTGTAAAATAGCAGGGTCTTGAGGATAATGAGCCGTTCTGAAAAAATTACTCCCCATCTCCTTAATTAATTGCATATCCTTCACATGCCTATTATCTGATAATGCATTCCCAAGAGCTGGATAGTCTTGGTGTCGGTTGGTACCCATCAACTTCAAATGTTTCCCATTGATGAAAAAGCCCTTATCCGCATCAAATCGGAAATATCTAAATCCTACAGGGTAGATTTGATCATCTAATAACTCATCTTGATCATTATGCAATGAAATTTTTAACTGATATAAATTGGGTTGATCAGGATGCCAAAGTTTTGGATTTTCCACACCTGATAAGGCATGTTTGATTGTTTGGATACTATCGCTTAGCGAAACTTCCTGTTCATCCCTAAAAACTTTCTCTCCATTTTGATCCCACAACTCATAAATTAATTTAACCTTTTGATTTTCGTGGGACGTAATATGTGATTTCACTTCTATGGAAGCCTCCTCCTCAGAAACCTTCGGAGTAGAAATAAATATTCCCTTATCACCAAATTCGCTAAAACTGAAGTGAGTTTCTGAAGTGGAGATTAACCAGACATCTCTGTAAATTCCTCCATAAAAATTAAAATCCCCTTTTAAAGGGACAACTGAATCATCGTGGCTATTATCAACCTTTATTTCTATACTATTTGTACCGGAAGTCAATAAATGAGAAATTGGAATATTAAAAGCGGTATATCCTCCAATATGCTTTCCGGCAAACTCCCCATTTACATAAACTTCGGCTATTTGATTTACACCTTCAAAATGCAGAAACCGCTTTCTGTTGTCGGATTTGTCAATTTCTAGCTGTCGTTTATACCAGCCTATGCCTCGATAATAGCCTTTTTCCTCATCGAATGGATCTGTTTTGTTCCAGGAATGCGGTAAATTGACCTTTTGCCAATCTGCCTTATCAGATTTCTCTCCTAATGCAAATGACCAATTACTATTGATCGTTTCCATTGACCTTCCCTCATGTTGCGAAAATGAAGGAAAAGCTATTAGAAAAAATAAGGCAGCTAATAATCGCATAGTACTACATCATTTTAATTCCAAATCGGATTCGAGCACATCATCAGAACTTGAGCCAACAAAAACCTTAAAACCCCCTGGTTCAGCATAAAAACTCATATCCTGATGGTAGAATGCCAGGTCTTTTTCACTAATTGAAAATTCAACCGTTTTGGTCTCCCCTACTTTCAATTCTATTTTTTCAAAGCCTATTAGTTCTTTAACAGGACGAGTAATAGTTGCAACTAAATCTCTCATGTATAATTGCACCACTTCCTTTCCATCTCGGTCTCCAGTATTTGACACTTCTACAGTTACAGTTATTGTACCGCCTTTACTTAAGCTGTTAGAACTCAGTTTTAGATTGTCGTATTTAAACTGAGTGTAACTTAAACCAAATCCAAAAGGAAATTGCGGCTCATTGCTGACATCCAGATAATTCGATTTGAACTTTTGAAACCATTCGCCTTCCAGCGGTCTTC
>NZ_JAGXGF010000159.1 GCF_024636815.1 Marivirga sp. | reverse complement strand
AATGATTTGGCTTTAGAGGTTAAGAAAAGCATCAAATCTTATGAATGGGTAGGATTGATCTTTAATACGATTGGGGTCAGTGACGGTATTTCCATGGGTACCAACGGCATGCGATATTCATTGCCTTCTCGTGATATTATAGCCGATTCAATGGAAACAGTTGTAAATGCCCAGGCTTATGATGCTATGATTGCCATAACCGGTTGTGATAAAAATATGCCGGGTGCACTGTTAGCGATGGGCAGATTGAACCGTCCTTCCCTAATTATTTATGGAGGCACAATTGCCCCCGGTTGCCATAATGGCGAAAAACTGGATGTAGTATCAGCTTTTGAAGCATTGGGTAAAAGGCAGGCTAATACCATTTCTGAAGAAGATTTTAAAGGCGTAGTTGCCAACGCCTGCCCGGGTCCGGGTGCTTGTGGCGGAATGTACACAGCTAATACAATGGCTTCGGCTATTGAAGCTTTAGGATTATGCTTGCCCTATGGAGCATCCAATCCAGCGCAAAGTGAAGAAAAGAAAAAGGAATGTGCCGATGCCGGTTTAGTGATTAAAAGTTTGATCGAAAATGATCTGAAACCCAGAGATATTGTCACCAAGAAATCATTTGAAAATGCCATTAGGTTGATTACAGTTTTGGGCGGATCTACCAATGCGGTTTTACATTTATTAGCAGTAGCTAATGCTTTTGAAATCGATTTAACATTGGAAGATTTTGCTCAAATCAGTGCAGAAACTCCTTATCTGGCAGACTTAAAGCCTTCTGGTAAATATTTAATGGAAGATCTTCATAAAAATGGAGGCATACCTGCAGTCATGAAAATGATGCTGAAGGAAGGTTTGTTGGATGGTGATTGCATGACAGTAACAGGCAAAACTTTAGCAGAAAATTATGAAAATATCCCTGCTTTGGGAGAAAATCAAGATATCATTCATTCAGTCCATAACCCTATAAAGAGCTCTGGTCATTTGCGGATTTTGAAAGGTAATCTTGCACCCGATGGAGCTGTAGCTAAAATCACAGGTAAGGAAGGAGAGATTTTTGAAGGAACCGCAAGAGTTTATGACGGAGAATTTTTGACTAATGATGGCATTGCCAATGGTGAAATAAAAGAAGGTGATGTTGTTGTCATTCGATATGAAGGGCCAAAAGGTGGGCCAGGAATGCCGGAAATGCTAAAACCAACAGCGGCCATTATGGGAGCAGGCTTAGGTAATAAAGTTGCTTTGATAACAGATGGAAGATTTTCTGGAGGAACCCATGGCTTTGTAGTGGGGCATATCAGCCCGGAAGCATTTGATAATGGTCCATTGGCTTATGTTGAAAATGGTGACCGCATCAGAATAGATGCGATAGAAAATTCAATTAGCGTATTGATTGATGAAAAGGAGTGGGAAAAGCGTAAAACGAAAACCCCTAAAAAGCCTGAGAGAAATGTAACAGGCAGCCTAAAAAAATACAGCAAGCTAGTATCATCAGCATCATTGGGATGCATAACTGATTTATAATATGGAAGAAGTAGCCACCAAATCACAAAAAAAGAAAGCCAAAACTACCATGAGCGGTGCTGCTGCCTTGGTAAACTGCCTTATCCGTGAAGGAGTGGAAACACTTTTCGGGTATCCGGGTGGGGCAATAATGCCGGTTTATGATGCTTTGTTTGACCAAAAGGAAAATATAAAACATATCATGACCCGGCATGAGCAGGGTGCAACTCATGCCGCTCAGGGATTTGCAAGAATTTCCGGTAAAGTAGGCGTTTGTCTGGCTACTTCAGGTCCTGGAGCAACAAATTTGATAACAGGCTTGGCCGATGCACAATTGGATTCTACGCCTATGGTTTGCATAACTGGACAAGTGCCGGGCAAAATGATTGGCTCGGATGCTTTTCAGGAAACTGATATTGTAAGTATTTCAATGGCGGTTACGAAATGGAATATTCAAGTTACAAAGGCGAAAGATATCCCCAATGCAGTTGCAAAGGCCTTTTATATTGCTCGCAGTGGAAAGCCCGGACCTGTTCTAGTGGATATTACCAAAGATGCTCAATTTGAACTGGCCGAATTTGAGGAATACGAAACTTGCGATCAAATCAGGAGCTACGTACCTAATCCCAAATTGAGCGAAAAAGCTTTAAATGATGCTGCCGAATTGATCAATCAGGCCAAAAAGCCATTTATTCTTTTTGGTCATGGGGTGCTGCTTTCAAATGCCAAAGAGGAATTTAAGGTATTCGTAGAAAAAACAGGGATTCCTGCTGCTTGGACTATCATGGGTTTATCAGCACTTCCCACTTCACATCCTTTAAATGTAGGGATGTTAGGCATGCATGGAAATTACGCGCCTAATATTTTAACCAATGAATGTGATGTTTTAATTGCTGTTGGGATGCGCTTTGATGATCGAGTTACAGGTGATGTGAGTCGATACGCCAAGCAAGCCAAAGTGATCCATTTAGAAATAGATCCAGCCGAAATCAATAAAAATGTAGAAGCAGATGTACCGGTTTTAGGAAATTGTAAAGAATCTCTTGCGGCTCTATTGAAGAAAGTCAATGAAAATCAACATGATCAATGGCTGACTCGATTTAAAGAGTTGAATGCTCAAGAGGAGGAAAAAGTGATTCTAGGCGAATTGAATCCTCCAGCTGATGAGCCGATCAGCATGGGAGAGGTAATCAAACATATCTCCACTATTTCGAGAGGCACTGCTATCATCGTAACGGATGTGGGACAGCACCAGATGGTGGCACAACGTTATTATAAATATGCGAATTGGAAAAGTAATGTAACCTCGGGTGGTTTAGGTACTATGGGTTTCGCTCTCCCAGCTGCCATCGGGGCAAAATTCGCTGCTCCACATCGTCAAGTAATTGCAGTGATTGGGGATGGTGGTTTTCAAATGACCATTCAGGAATTGGGTGTGATTTTCGAGACCAAGGTAGATGTGAAAATTTTACTTTTAAATAATGAGTATCTCGGAATGGTGCGGCAGTGGCAGCATATGTTTTTTGAGAAGCGTTATTCTTCTGTGGATATGGTTAATCCTGATTTTCAGATGATAGCAAAAGGCTATGGTATAGAATCTGAAAAGGTAACAGAAAGAGAAAAATTAGAAGATAGCATTCATAAGTTTTTAAGCCATGAAGGAAGCTATTTGCTGGAGGTAATGGTAGGCAAAGAAAATAATATTTTTCCTATGATTCCTACGGGAGCCTCTGTGTCCGAAATTAGACTAGAGTAAGCCGTTGGTTGGTACTTAGGTCAATACCGAAGGTCAGACCGGAACTGGCTTAACAGTGTGTAATAGCCGTAGTAAAGTGAATGTCCAGAGAGGAAGAATCGGGGAAATTAGGACCTAGAACCAAGAATTAAAACACTAGAGTCTAGGTTCTAGAATCTATTATCTAAATATCTTAAATATGAAAGAACAATTCACATTATCAATATACACCGAAAACCTGATAGGTATTCTACACAGGGTGACCACTATTTTTACTAGGAGGCATATCAATATTGAGAGCATTACAGCCTCTGAAAGTGAAGTAAAGGATATCCATCGCTATACGATCGTGGTAAGTTCAACAGAAGAGAAAATCAAGAAGATTGTCAAGCAGATTGAAAAACAAGTGGATGTTTTCAAGGCGTTTTATCATAAAAATGAGGGTATAGTGTATCAGGAAATGGCTTTATATAAAATGCCGACCAAATTATTATCCCAAACGAGAGAAGTAGAATATATCGTTCGAAAGCATCATGCACGTTTGCTGGCAGTGGAACCTGATTTTACCATCATAGAAAAAACAGGTTTTAAAGAAGAAACGCAGGAGTTATTTGAGCAACTGAAACCTCATGGTATACTTGAATTTGTTCGCTCAGGCAGAATTTCAATCTCTAAACCAATGAAAGAATTTCAGGAATATTTCACCGAAGTGGAGGAAGCCTCGAAATTGTAATTAATAATTAATAATTACCAATTAATAATTAGGTCAGTACCGAGGATCGGTAATAAGTAGACAATAGACAGTTGACAAAATGTTTAAAGCAACAATTTGTATTTTATTAGAAAAAGTGAATTAAAAGCGTTTTGTCAACTGAATAAGCCGAAGGCTTATTATTGTCAACTGTCAACTTAGCAATAGAAACTAATAAATAAAATTAACTAAATAACCCGTCTAGGTTCTAATATCTGGACTCTAAAATCTAATATCATGGCAAAATTAAAATTTGGAACAGTAGAAGAAGAAGTCGTTACGCGAAAGGAGTTTCCTTTGGCGAAAGCACAGGAAGTATTAAAAGATGAAACTATAGCAGTTTTAGGCTATGGAGTTCAAGGCCCTGGTCAGGCATTAAACCTGAAAGACAATGGCTTTAATGTAATTGTTGGGCAACGAAAAGGCTCTAAGAGTTGGGATAAAGCAGTATCCGATGGATGGGAGCCCGGCAAAACACTTTTTGAGCTGGAGGAAGCATCTGAAAAAGGCACAATTCTGCAATATTTATTATCCGATGCCGGACAAATAGCACAATGGGAGATGGTGAAAAAACATCTTACTCCAGGGAAAGCTTTGTATTTTTCACATGGCTTTGGTGTGACCTATAAAGATCAAACCGGTATTGTCCCGGCTAAAGATGTGGATGTAATATTGGTGGCACCTAAAGGATCGGGCACCAGTTTAAGGAGATTATTTGTAGCAGGCAGAGGATTGAATTCCAGTTTTGCTATCCATCAGGATGCTACCGGTAAAGCTTGGGAAAGATGTGTAGCCTTAGGAATAGGGGTTGGATCCGGCTATTTATTTGAAACCAATTTCAAAAAAGAAGTTTATAGCGATCTGACAGGAGAGAGAGGAAGTTTGATGGGCGCAATTCAAGGATTATTTGCTGCTCAGTATGATTTACTACGAAAAAAAGGACATTCTCCATCAGAAGCTTTTAATGAAACGGTGGAAGAAGCTACTCAATCTTTATATCCTTTGGTTGCTGAAAACGGAATGGATTGGATGTATGCCAATTGTTCTACCACAGCACAACGTGGTGCATTAGATTGGTGGAAAAAATTTAGGGATGCCGTAAAGCCGGTCTTTGAAGAATTATATGAATCTGTAGAAAGCGGAAATGAAGCCAAGCTGACTATTACAGCCAATGAAAAAGAAGATTATAGAGTTGAGTTAGAAAAAGAATTGAAAGAATTGAAAGAGTCTGAAATGTGGCAAGCAGGTGCTGCAGTTCGACAATTAAGACCGGAAAACACATAATTAGAATGTCTGAAACCTTAAAAGCATACTATCCAAAAATAGAAGCCATACAAAGTGCCGCGCAAAAACTGAAAGGCGTGGCACTTTTAACTCCTTTAACTCCCAATTTGGGTTTGTCAAAAGAGTATGGGGCTAATATTCAATTCAAACGGGAGGATCTGCAACCAGTGCGTTCCTACAAAATCAGAGGTTCCTATAATAAAATTAGTAGCCTCTGTCGTGAAGAATTAGATAAAGGAATTGTATGCGCTAGTGCAGGAAACCACGCACAGGGAGTAGCTTATTCTTGTCAGCAATTGCAGACAAAAGGTAGGGTTTTTATGCCAGCACCCACACCCAAGCAAAAAGTCGCACAGGTAGAAATGTTTGGAGAAGATTTCGTGGAGATAGAATTGGTTGGCGATACTTTTGATGATGCTTTTCATGCCGCCCAGGAATATCAGAAAAAATCAGGGGCAGTATTTATTCATCCTTTTGATGACCCTAAAGTTATTGAAGGACAAGGAACTGTAGGCTTGGAAATTTTGCAACAAGCAGAAAATCCTATTGATTATCTCTTTTTGCCAGTTGGTGGGGGTGGACTATCAGCTGGGGTGAGCAGTGTTTTTAAGGCATTATCTCCCAATACTAAAATCATTGGAGTGGAACCGGCAGGTGCGCCAGCCATGAAAACCTCAATTGAAAAAGGAGTGAATACTGCTTTGAAACATATTGAAAAATTTGTGGATGGAGCAGCTGTTAAAAAAGTAGGAGATTTGAATTTCGAGATTTGCCGACAGAATTTGACTGAAGTCATCACAGTGGAGGAGGGCAAAGTCTGTGATGTGATATTGCAATTATATAATAAAGATGCAATAGTTGCTGAGCCAGCTGGGGCATTATCCATTGCTGCATTGGAGCAATATGCAGAAGAAATCAAAGGTAAAAATGTGGTTTGCGTGTTGAGTGGAAGCAATAATGATATTACTAGAACCGAAGAGATTAAAGAGAGAGCTTTGCTTTACAAGGGGTTGAAGCATTATTTTGTTGTGCAGTTCCCACAAAGGGCAGGGGCACTTAAGCAATTTGTAGTGGAGGTTTTAGGTCCTGATGATGACATTAGCCATTTTGAATATACCAAGAAGAATTCCCGGGAGACGGGTTCCGCAGTTGTAGGCATAGAATTAAAAAATTCAGCTGATTTCCCTCAATTATTAAAAAATATGAAGCGCCTAGGCTTCTATGGTGATTACCTGAATGACAAACAGTATTTATTGGATTTGGTGGTTTGAAATTGTAAGGAGTAGTGAGAATTGGTTTTAAGTAATCAGTTCTATGTTTTAATTCTGAGTATGCCTGAATATGGTTGAAAAATTAATGATAGGTATTATTTAAGAATAGAATGTTTAATACAAAGAGCATCATCGCAACTCAAAGTAAGAAATCATTAATACATAATACTGAGCTATGTGATAGGTTCTCAAACAACAATATTGATTATTATTTATCTTTTTTCTTTTAATTTTTCATCAGTTTTGTAAGTCATTAAACTCTTAATTTAAGATATAAATGAAAAGCCTAAAGCAATTCATTGCTTTAGGCTTTTAGTTTTTTAAATCGTGTTAACAGTTAATCGCCAATTTTCAAAGTCAATACAGGTCTTTTAGAATGGTTTACCACATCTTCGGCTATACTTCCGCTTAATAGATGCATTAAGCCTTTTCTGCCATGGGTCCCCATTGCTATTAAATCAATATTTTGTTCTTTGGCAAATTCTAAAATGCCTTCTTCCTCATTGATTCCATTATGAATATGTCTTTCTGCTTCTAAGCCATTGTTTTTCATGTATTCATTCATACGCTTATAAGTGGTGCTTGAGGACTCAAAATTATTAGGAGTATTCACTTTCAAGAGATGAATTTTTGCATAAGAGAGTTTTGCAATTTCTTTAATCTTAGCAGCTAATTCTTTATCGTCATTTTTCATTGATGTAGCGAAAACGATATTGTCAATGTTAGCTAAACTAATTTCCTTTTTGAGGGTAAGAACAGGGCATTTAGCATTCCTCACTACTTTTTCAGCATTTGACCCAATTAAAATTTCATCTACTCCACTACTGCCGCTTGTACCCATTATAATCATATCAGGTTCATACTCGTTAACAATAGAGGAAATATTATAGTAAGTGTTTCCAGCTTTTAATTCAGTATTTAAATTTACTCCTTTGAGCAAATCGTCTTCTTTAAGTTTTGCTAATTTCTTTTTCCCAAGTTCAATCATTTTCATAATAAAAACGCCTTCCATACCATCCACATTAGTAGCTTCACCCATAGTATTGAAGGAGGTTTGTCCTGGAATCTCTACAACATGTAGGAGAATTAACTCCGCATCAGTTTTTTTTGCAATTTCCACAGCTAATTTTAATGCATATTTAGCTTGATCTGAAAAGTCGGTTGGAACTAATATTTTTTTCATAGTGATATAGTTTTCATTTTTTTCAATTAAATATACGAATCTTATATAAAAACGATGGGAATTATGCAATAAAATATGTTTTAGAGTGCTAAAACTGAAAACCCGAACAAGAGAACAAAAAGTAAAGTAGACATAGCTAGGAACTTCAACTGCGGATCTAGTTCAGTTGAGCTTTTAGCTTGATAAACTTTATTTAAATGCTTGGCAAAAAATAAAAAGGAAATAGCTACACTTATTATTGCATAGAATTCTTCATGAATGATTAAAAAAACTATTGAAGCTAAACATCCTAAAGTAATGAGAATAGTATGGTAAATTATTGCATTTCTTTTCCCTATCCTTACGGGGATACTGTTTTTTCCAGCTGCTTTATCAGATTTAATATCTCTAATGTTATTCACATTTAAGACACCGGTGGCAAAGAAACCACAACTAGCGGCTGGTAATAAAATTAATACTTCCAAACTTTCATCATGTAGAAAATAAGTACCACAAACACCTAATAAACCAAAAAAAAGAAATACTGAAATATCACCCAATCCGCTGTATCCATAAGGTCTTTTGCCATTAGTATAGGCAATAGCAGCAGCGATTGCGGCTAAACCTAATCCTAAGAATACATAAAAAGTAGTACTTCCTATACCAACCGAAAAGTGTAACAGCAAAACACCACTTATGAAAGATAAGATTGCAAAAACGATGATGGAATTGAACATGGCTTTAGTACTAATGCTACCTTTCTGGACGCTGCGTTGCGGCCCCTCTCTTTCTGCGCTGTCCGCACCATGAACACTGTCACCATAATCATTTGCCAAATTGGAAAGGACTTGTAAGAATAGGGTAGTCGTCAAACTTAAAATGCATACCGATATGTTGAAGGTTCCATAATAAGCAGCCAAGAAACTACCCATTCCGATACATGATAAAGCTAAGGGTAAGGTCCTTAACCTAAAGGCTTCTAACCAGTTTTTCAGCATGCTTATAATTTTTCGGCTATCTCACCTGGGTTTACAGATGATGGATAAAAACTGATTTCAGTTCCGTCTTCTGAAACTAAATATTTACAGAAGTTCCAGTTAGGTTCTTTGCCTGTTTGCTCTTTTAAAAATTTGAAAAGAGGATGTTGGTTTTTTCCGACTACTTCCATTTTGGAAAACATAGTAAATGTAACACCATAGTTTTTCTCACAAAACTGAGCGATTTGCTGATCACTACCGGGTTCTTGTCCACCAAAGTTATTCGCAGGAAATCCTAAAACAGTCACTTGATCTCCAAAATTTTCATGTAATTCTTGTAAGTCTGCATACTGGGGAGTGTAGCCACACTCGCTGGCTGTATTGACAATCAATATATTTTTTCCTTTGAAATCAGAGAAATTAATGATTTCCCCATCTAAAGATTGTATTTCAAAATCGTATATACTCATAGTTTTTTCAGTTTGATTTGAAGTTGTGAAAATAGATAAATTCAGTAAAAGAAACAGAAATGTTTGCGTAATGTTCACTGCTTGCGATTTTAGAGTGTATTGTAATTATTCTTACTGAGTGCATTTAATTATAAAATTTACAATAGACAATAATAAGCCTTTGGCTTATTCAGTTGACAAAAGGCTCTGTTCTAGTCTCATTTAAAGCTATTTCCTTTTTTGCCGATAGCTTTGTATCAATTGTCAACTGGATCTACATTTTCTCAGGAACATCAGCTCCCAATAAATTCATGGATTTTTCAATGGTTTCAGCTACAATTTTCGAGAATCCGATTCTGAAAGCCAGAGCTTCCTGATCTGATTCATTGAAAATAGAAACTTCAGAATAGAATTTATTATAAGCCTTTGCTACTTCATAAACGTAATTGGCAATGATAGATGGCGCATATCCATTTGCGGCTTCATCTATTTTGTTAGGAAAATCTATAATCAGTTGTAAGACATTATTTTCAGTAGGTTCCAAAGAATTCAAATTCTCGCTTACACTTGGCTTAACACCTATTTGTTCTGCCTTTCTTAAAATTGCGCAAATTCTAGCATGTACATATTGAATAAAAGGACCAGTATTTCCTTGGAAATCAATTGATTCTTCAGGATTGAACATCATGCGTTTCACCGGATCAACTTTTAATAAATAATATTTCAGTGCACCTAATCCTAACTGACGGTAAAGTTCTTCAGCTTCCTCCGCATTAAAACCATCAATTTTACCCAATTCGTCTGTTCTGCTTTTGGCAGTGGCAAACATATCCTCCATCAAATCATCTGCATCCACTACAGTCCCTTCTCTGGATTTCATTTTGCCTGTTGGCAAATCTACCATTCCGTATGATAAGTGGTAACAGTTTTTTGCCCACTCATAACCAAGCTTAGCCAGAATGATAAAAAGCACCTTGAAGTGGTATTCTTGTTCGTTTCCGACTGTATAGATTTGTTGCTCGATTTTAGGGAAGTCTCTGTATCGTAAAATGGCAGTTCCAATGTCCTGCGTCATATAAACAGAAGTCCCGTCTTTTCTCAACAATAATTTTTCATCCAAGCCTTCTTCTGTTAAATCAATCCAAACAGAACCGTCTTCTTTTTTATAAGCTAGGCCTTCTTCCACTGCTCGAAGCACTTCCTCTTTTCCTAAAGAGAAGGTTTGAGATTCGTAATACAATTTATCAAAATCCACTCCCATGGTTTTATAAGTATTTTCAAAACCTTTATAAACCCATTCATTCATCATTTCCCAAAGGGCGTAAGTTTCAGGCTCTTTCTGCTCCCATTTCAAAAGCATTTCTTGAGCTTCTTTAATTAATGGGGCTTCTTTTTCAGCCTCTTCTTGAGTTTTTCCTGCTTCTACTAATCCCGCAATTTGGGCTTTATATTTTTGATCGAAAATAACATAATATTTCCCTACCAATTTATCGCCTTTCATGTTGGCAGATTCAGGAGTCTCACCTTCACCAAATTTCTGCCACGCTACCATAGATTTGCAGATATGAATCCCTCTGTCATTGATGATTTGCACTTTGTGGACTTTATTACCGTTGGCTTTTAAAATCTGCGCAACAGAATAGCCTAAGAAATTATTTCTTAAATGTCCTAGGTGCAAAGGTTTATTAGTATTAGGGGAAGAATATTCCACCATTACCTCTCTACCAGTTGCTACTTTAAATCCGTAATTAGGAGTATTTAAAATATCAGAAGCTATTTTTAACCATACTTTATCCGCTATCACAATATTTAAGAAGCCTTTCACCACATTGTATCCGCTAACCAATTCAGAGTTTTCTTGCATATATACCCCTACTGCTCCGGCTGTTTGCTCAGGATTTAATTTTGAAAAGCGTGATAAGGGAAAGCAAACCAAAGTATGGCTTCCTTCAAATTCTTTCCTGGTAGGTTGAATTTGAATAAGATTTTCATCCAAGTCTTGATCAAATAAAGCTTTGAATGCTTGGAGTGAAAGTGCTTTTAATTCTTCTGTTAAATTTAACATGATAGGGTGTAATTTTAATTTTTTGAATTGAATGTGAATGATTATGCTTTAGGTAAAAATACTTCTGCCATCATGCACCTGGCGCTACCGCCACCTAAGGCTTCAATTGTATCCAATGAACTACTTAAAATTTCGCAATACTTTTCAATTCTTTTAATTTGATCCTCATTCAATGACTGATGCGCAGCAGCGGACATCACCAAATAGGGCTTTCCATCAGTACCATTTACCTGCAACATATTACCTGCAAAATGGTGTTTTTGGTCTTCGCTGATTTCAATTACTTCTTTACCTGTTTTTTCAAGACTATCGATTACCGCTTTTCTTTCTGATGCCTCATCGATTGAATCTGCACATAAAATTGCCAATTCATCCGCTACGCACATCATTACGTTAGTATGGTAAATAGGAAGTCTAGTCCCTTCGAAGGTT
>NZ_JAGXGF010000158.1 GCF_024636815.1 Marivirga sp. | reverse complement strand
CGTCTGTAAGAGTCATGTTTTAGTAGTTATGTTATTGGTAATCAACAACTTAATATAATGAAAAAACATGACTTTTTCATGCCGTCTATGGAAAATTCAGCATGTATTTATGATGATTATTAATCGAACTCAGGTTAATAAGTATCGCGAGGATACAAAATAGAGATTAGACTCGTCTCCCGATATGATACCAAAAGTATTAAACAGGGAAGGAATGAAATAGCATAACAAAACTGATGGGACGAAGCGATAAAATTTTTGCCAGCCTGATTTTTTGCTGGAAGAGGTAATAAAAATGGCTGCTAATATTAACATTAGCAATCCTAGTACTACGGCATCATTGGTGATTAGAGGTTTTTCCATTATGAATAATATTCTTTCAAAATTTCTACAAATTCACTTAAAATCATTGCAGTAGCACCCCAGACTACTTTTTCTTCTATATCGAAAAATGGGGCTTTCAACCTGATCTCCTGAGCTACTGTCAACTCTGTTACCTGCAAAGTTTGGGGATGAATCAAATGCTGCACTTCTGCTTTAAAAATCTGCTCCACTTCCCTAGGATCTCTAATAAATTCAGGCTTTCTGTGTAAAATACTGACCACGGGCTTTACCATAAAATTACTAGCTGTTACATTCAAATCAGATAGAGTTCCAATTACTTCCTTATCAGAAATTTTAACTCCAATCTCTTCAAAAGTTTCTCTAATTGCCGTTTCAATCAAATTGCCATCAGAATCTTCCATTTTTCCTCCGGGTAAGCTTACTTGCCCTCCGTGAATCCCTTGATAAGGAGGTCTTTGCATTAAAGGGAAATAGATTTTACCCTCATCAGGATAAAGCACAATCATAACTGCTCCTTTTCTAGGTGGCTTTTCATATTGCATTTTAAAACGCTGACCAATGGGTTGAGCCATCATTTGCTGATGAGCCGCATCACCCGGAAGCGGTTTTTGCAGTCTTTCCTCAAGAAAAGCAAGAATATCTTTCATGTGTAGATTATTTGATTTTTCACCGTCACCCCGATAAGTCGGAGAGGAATTTGCAATTAATATTCATTAGGCGAATAGTATAAATTCGCTCTCGAATATTTATGTTTATTTCATTTTAAATTATAAGCTCTTTCAGAAGGTATTTTCTCACATAATGATTTTTATAAACCCAAAACATTTAAACACAATTATACAAAATGAAATGAAGCTTTTAGCTAATGATTTTAATTCTTTGTCAAATCAATTTACCACAAATCATTCATGCTTGGGAATCAATAATATTGTTTCCCAATTTAAAATAATTGATTATCAATTGATTACATCTTACTAGACGACTCCCACAATGTTATCATTACACCTAAGAGGTTTATCCTACAGGATGCTGTCTGGATGCTGACTGAAACCTTAGGACAAAAAATACATATGGATTTTTAGGGTTAAAAACATCTCTTCATCAAATTCTTAATGATAAATGAGCCATTCCATTTCTTTTTAGTGTACTAATTGAAAAAGCCTAGACCTTGATGGTTTATATTTCTTAGTGATCCTGATTATTTAGGAATCATGCTACAATATTCAAGTACACAAGTTACCAATTATTGATATTTTACATAAAATTAATTTTTTATTTATATAATATGTTGGTATCTTATTTATAACTTTATAGAAAATCCATTTACTATCCCCATGAAAAAACTTTTATTTTTTTTCTTGCTAATTATTTTTTGTACAGTCTTTTCCAATAGACTAGTAGCTCAAAATCCTTTTGTTACTACATGGCAAACGACTAATGACACTATAAGTATCCCAGTTGTTGATACACTTGTCTATAATTATGACGTAGTATGGACTAACCTCACAACTCAAACATTAGTAGGGGACTCTTCTGGAATAACCGGTGAATTCACGATACCTGGCTTAAGTAGTGGGGATCTTTATGAAATCTCCATTTCAGGCAATTTTCCGGCTATTCTTTTTAATAATGGAACTGAGAAAGATAAGATTCAGACAATTGAACAATGGGGTGATATACAATGGACAACAATGTATTTAGCTTTTTATGGCTGCAGTAATTTGACATCCAATGCAACTGATGCGCCTAATTTACAAGCCACAAGCAATCTGCTCGGTATGTTTGCAGGAGCTAGTTCATTTAACAGCGATTTGAATAATTGGGATGTGAGCAACATAACCAATATGTATGGCACATTTTTCAATGCTACATCATTTAATGGTAATATTAGTAATTGGAATGTAGGAAATGTAACTACAACATATTTTATGTTTAACGGAGCATCTTCCTTTAATCAGGACATTAGCAATTGGAACGTTAGCAGTGTGACCGACATGAGTTATATGTTTCAAAATGCTACTTCATTCAATCAAAATTTAAATAATTGGAATGTAGGCAATGTAACTACAATGTACCGCATGTTTGATGGTGCCTCAGTATTCAACGGTAATATCAGTACTTGGAATGTGAGCCAGGTAACTAACATGTATTTAATGTTTCGAAATGCCTTTAACTTCAATAGCGATTTAAGTAACTGGAATGTGAGTTCCGTAACTAACATGGGATTTATGTTTACAAACGCCACTTCCTTTAATAGTGATTTAAGCAATTGGTATACTGGAAACGTAACTAATATGAGCTCCATGTTTTCAGGTGCTACATCCTTCAACAGCGATATAAGGTACTGGTATACAATAAATGTCACCAATATGTCAAACATGTTTTCGGGAGCAACATCTTTTGACCATTCTTTAGGAAATTGGAATATTAGCAGTGTAACCAACATGGCTGGGATGCTTGACAATAGCGGATTATCAAAAATAAATTATGATGCTACCTTAAAAGGGTGGGAATCCTTCTACTCCACACCTTTAGGCATCACCTTAGGAGCTGCAGGCTTATTTTATTGTAATTCGGCAGATAGCCGTCAAATATTAACCGGGACATCTTATAGTTGGATAATCAATGGGGATGTTTTAGAATGTGATCCATTTATCACCACCTGGCAAACAACAGACGGGGCAATCACCATTCCCACCGATGGCATTAATAAAACATACTTTTACGATATTACATGGACTAATCTCACAACAGGGGCTATAAACTCTGCATTTGGACTAACTGGTGATTACACTATTACTGGATTATCCAATGATCTATACGAAATTTCTATTTCAGGAGATTTTCCTCAAATATACTTCTTGAATTCAACCTTCGATAATCGCAGCAAAATCCAAACCATTGAACAGTGGGGAGATATAGAATGGACTGATTTCACCTATTCTTTTTATAATTGTGTTAATTTGATATCGAATGCAACGGATTCTCCTCTTTTAATCAATGTAACAGATCTATCCTCTATGTTTTCAGGGGCTACCTCTTTTACTGGTGATTTAAGTAATTGGGATGTGAGCAATATTACAGACATGAACAGAATGTTCTACAATAACTATGTCTTTAATAGCAATCTAAATAGTTGGAATGTAAGTAGAGTTACCAATATGAGATCGATGTTTTTCAATGATTCTTCATTTGTCAGTAGTGATTTAAGTACTTGGAATGTCGGCTGGGTAACTGATATGAGTTCCATGTTTTTTGGTGCTACTTCATTCAATGGCAATCTAAATTCCTGGGATGTAAGCAGTGTTAATTTCATGACCAGAATGTTTTCCGGGGCTACATCATTTAATAGCGACTTAAGTAATTGGAGTGTAAGCAATGTAACTACAATGAGTGGGATGTTTAATAATGCCTCAACCTTTAACAGTGATTTAAGTAACTGGAATGTGGGGAGTGTAATCTATATGGAAACTATGTTTGCAGGTGCCTCATCGTTTAACGGTGATTTAAGCACTTGGGATGTTAGAAACGTAATTGAAATGAGGCGCATGTTTGATGGAGCCACATCATTTAATAGCGACATAAGTGATTGGGATGTAGTAAAAGTCAGACAAATGGGAGGAATGTTCTGGAATGCCACTTCCTTTAATCAAAACCTTGGCAACTGGGATATAAGTTCAATTGAGCCTTTCGAAGTAGAAGGCAGTCCCCCATTGGGTATAGATTCATTATTTACAAATTCGGCTATTTCAACTTTAAATTATGATTCAACCTTAATAGGCTGGGCAACTTTATCTGCAGGTGAAACTGAAATCCCCCTCAACCTTAATCTAGGTGCTCAAAATGTGAGTTACTGCTTTTCCAATGATGAAAGATCACTATTAATTAATAATTATGGTTGGACTTTTTATGATAACGGCCCTGCCTGTACTATTCCTGCCACACAAGCTTCTAATATCGTTTTCTCTGATATCGCACATTTACAAATGAACCTTGGCTGGACCAATGGAGATGGAGCCAACAGGCTGGTACTGGCAAAAGAAAATACTGCTGTAAATGCTAGTCCAGTAAATCTTACATCATATGTCGCGAATGCCGCTTTTGGTTCAGGTGATGAAATTGGAACAGGAAATTATGTAGTCTATAATGGAGGTGGTAACGGCTTTACAATCACAGGGCTTAATGAAGGTACGATTTATCATTTTCAAGTATTTGAATATAATGGCGAAAATGGCCTAGAAGTATATAATACCTCAACAGCTACAGGCAACCCTGCGTCTGAAGAAACTTTGGCTACTCCTGTCATTACTTCCTTCATGCCAACAACTGCAGCTGAAAAAGACACGGTAAGCATCCAAGGGGGGAATTTTACTGATGCAAGTGTGGTGAGCTTTGGGGGAATTGATGCAACTTCTTTCACAGTGGTTTCAGATACTGTAATCACGGCAATAGTAGGTGCTGGAGCCTCCGGGGATGTATTGGTAACTACTCCAGGCGGTACAGCTACACTGGCAGGCTTTGTATTTATCCCTGCTCCAATTATTGACACTTTCTCCCCTACCACTGCTGCCGAAGACGATACGGTCACGATCAACGGTTCAAACTTTATTGATGCAAGTCTGGTGAGCTTTGGTGGAACCGAGGCTACTTCTTTTACAGTAGTTTCTGATACTGAAATAACAGCAATCGTGGGAGCTGGTAATTCCGGGGATGTATTAGTCACCACCCCCGGTGGTACGGCAACTCAGACAGGTTTTGGATTTATTCCTGCTCCAATCATTGACACTTTCTCCCCTACTACTGCTGCCAAAGACGATACAATCTTAATCAACGGTTCAAACTTTACTAATGCAAGTCTGGTGAGCTTTGGCGGAACTGAATCAGCATCTTTTACAGTAGTTTCTGATACTGAAATAACAGCCATCGTGGGAGCCGGTGATTCCGGGGATGTATTAGTCACCACTCCCGGTGGTACTGCAACTCAAACAGGTTTTGGATTTATTCCAGCTCCAATCATTGACACATTCTCCCCTACTATTGCTGCCAAAGATGATACGGTCATAATCAACGGCTCAAACTTTACTGATGCAAGTATGGTGAGCCTTGGCGGAACTGAGGCAACCTCTTTTACAGTAGTTTCTGATACTGAAATAACAGCAATTGTAGGTACAGGCACTTCAGGAGAAGTATTAGTCACCACTCCCGGTGGTACGGCAACTCAAGCAGGTTTTGAATTTATCCCAGCTCCGGTCATTGATGCCTTCTTCCCATCAACTGCTACTGAAAATGAAACGGTCACCATTAGCGGTGCAAACTTTACTGATGCAAGTCTGGTGAGCTTTGGCGGGACAGAGACCGTTTTTGAAGTGGTTTCAGATACTGTAATTACGGCCATTATAGGTACAGGATCTTCAGGTGAAGTACTTGTAACTACCCTAGGAGGAACGGCTACACTTGAAGGTTTTACTTTTATAAAATCTGAAATAGCTGTATTCTTCTCTGATGGCAATCTAATCACTCATAATCAGTCTGAAGCTGTTGATTTAGGAACTGCATTTCCTGATGAAACATTAGAAAGACAATTTCAAATTGAAAACAGAGGAACTGCCGACTTAGTCGTTTCAAACATTACTTCTTCTAATGCAACATTTGAAGTTTTAAATATACCTGATGTAATCAGTCCCGGGGCTTCAGCTCAGTTTAGCCTGCAATTTAATCCTACTGACTTAGGAATCTATAATAGCGATATCAGCATCAGCAATAATAGTGTAAATAGTCCGGAATTTAGTTTTAAGGTGAGTGCCGAGTTTACAGATCTTAATATCATTGACAATGATACCGATTCAATCGTTATTTCTAACCAGGATGTAAATCTTGGAACTACATTTATTAATCAAAATATAGATAGGAACTTTGTAATTGAAAATCGAAGTTTAAACTCCACTATCGATATATTAAGAATAATAGTAGACGATCCCGTTTTCCAAATCATAGATGCCCCTTTAACTGTACCCCCTTTATCTTCAGAAGAATTTACAGTTCGGTTAAACGCCACGGCTGTAGGTGAATATAGCGGTATTGTTACCATCATGACTACCACAAATGATTTCTCATTTCAAGTGGCTGGAACAGTGTTGCCGGAAGCTTCCACAGAAATAAAGATTTACAATGTGGTCACGCCAAATGGTGATGGAAGACACGATTTTCTTCAAATTGAAAACATGACAGAATACCCAAATAATAAGGTTAGTATTTTCAACCGCTGGGGTAACAAAGTTTTTGAAATTGATAATTATGATAATTCTTCCCACATTTTCGAAGGAATTTCAAACAGCGGAGAAGAATTGCTTTCAGGCAACTACTATTATGTGATAGACAAAGGCAATGGAGATAAAAGAATTAGTGGCTTTTTAATTATTAAAAGATGATATTGATGAGAGATATTTACAAACTATTACTGTTTTTTGTTTTAGTGTTCCCCCTCGGATTACATGCACAGCTTGATCCGCTCTACAATCAGTATTTTTTTAATCAGGCCATGATTAATCCAGCCTATACTGGTGTGAACGATGTTTTTAATGCAACCGCTATTAGTAGAACACAATGGGCTGGAATTGATGGGGCTCCTACTACTAACACATTGAACGTGACCAGTTCCGTTTTTAAAAACAAAGTAGGAGTAGGAGCTACTGTTCTTTATGACACTTATGGCATTAATAGCAATACCGAGTTCAATCTAGCCTACTCTTATAAAATTTCAACTGCTACCGGTGATGTATTTTCAATGGGGATACAGGCAGGCTTTGTCAATTTCAATTATAACTATGACCGATTAACTCTGCAATATGTAGATGATGTTGCGCTTTCTGGTGCACAACAAAACATAACAGAAGAAAATATTGGGGTAGGCTTCTGGTATATGAGCAAAGATTATTATGTGGGCTTATCCGTTCCCAGAATGCTGGATGTCAGGGTTAATGATGGAGGTATTGAGAGCACACGATACCGAAGACATTATTACCTAAGCGCTGGTTATGTATTCGATCAGCTTTTTGCCTTAAAATTTAAGCCCTCAATATTATTGATGTATATGGATAAAGACAATTACGCCTTGGATTTAAATGCTTCTTTTTTATTGAATGAAGCCATATGGCTCGGAGCTTCCTTCAGGAACTTTGGCACAATAGGCTTAAATACTCAAATGAAAGTAGGGGAAACCCTCAAGCTTGGATATGCATTTGAACTGCCTGTTAATAATACGGCCTTAACAGGTTTTGGTACACATTCCCTTATGGTCTCATTAGATCTGGAGTTATTAAGCAGGCATGGAATGGGCAGAAGATTTTTCTAAAAAAAGAGGCTGTAAATCATAAATTCACAGCCTCTTTATAAATGGTTTAATTAAGGATTATTTTCCTTCTTCATATCTTTTAGATACTTCATCCCAATTGATTACATTAAAGAATGCTTCAATATAATCAGGTCTTCTGTTTTGATAATTTAAGTAATATGCGTGTTCCCAAACATCAAGTCCTAAAATCGGAGTTCCTCCACAACCAACACTTGGCATGATTGGATTATCTTGATTTGGTGAAGAACAAACTTCTACTTTTCCTCCAGAGTGAACACATAACCATGCCCATCCTGAACCAAAACGTGTAGCAGCTGCATTTGAGAATTCTTCTTTAAATTTATCAAAAGAACCGTAAGCTGAATTAATTGCATCAGCTAAAGCTCCTGAAGGCTCTCCACCACCATCCGGGCTCATTACAGTCCAGAATAATGAGTGGTTATAATGACCACCACCGTTATTTCTAACTGCTTTGTTATCACTATTATTTTTAAGCAACTCTTCTAAAGACTTGCCTTCCATATCCGTTCCTTCAACGGCTCCATTCAATTTAGTAACATATCCATTATGATGCTTTCCATGGTGAATCTCCATAGTTTTTGCATCTATATGTGGTTCTAAAGCATCTTTTGCATATGGTAATGCTGGTAATTCGAAAGCCATAATATTTATAAATTATAGGTTAAACATTTATTAAAATTCAATTCTTCTTATTTCTCATTTTAGCAAAAAAATCATCTATTAATTTTTTGCTTTCTGTTGCCATCAGACCACTTTTTACTTTCGTTTTTGGGTGAATCATATTGGGGTTTATTTTTGTAAACCCCCTTTTTTCATCCGCTAAAGCATAAACAATTTGGTCAATTTGTGACCAGTTTAATGCACCTGCACACATTCCGCAAGGTTCCAAACTGACATAAAGCGTACAATCTGTTAGATATTTACCACCTAAATGATTGGCAGCTGAAGTAATTGCCAGCATTTCAGCATGAGCAGTTACATCATTCAACCTTTCAGTTTGATTATAAGCTTTAGCAATAATTTTTTTCTGACAAACAACAACAGCACCCACAGGAATTTCCCCTTCTTCATAGGCTATTTCAGCCTGACGAAGGGCTTCCTTCATAAAGTGCTCGTCAGAATTAACGGTGAGTTCCATTTTATGTTTACCGGAATTTAGTGGTTTCGAACATTTTCTGAGCGATAGGCTGCCATTTGGATTTCAAATAAGGAGGGCAAGAAAAACTGATGACTACCAATCCATTTTTATGGATAGTATACAATAAATAAGTATAACGTTGCTCAGCAGATCTATTACCTTCTACATCTGGCTTACCCTCAAATTGATAGGCAGCAAATTCCTTTCCATTCAAATTAACAAGGTCCTTCTGAGAAAAATCTATTTCCTGAAACAAAGGAGGAATACTAGAGTCATAAAACTCCTTTAGAAGAGCTACATCTCCATCTTGCCAAAAAGTAGGAGATGCAGTAACTGTAAATTCTACAGCTGATTGCTCGTCAGTCATGGCTATATCAGGAATTTTGGCTCCTAAAAACTTTGCTGAAAGTTCTTGTTGGGTCATCAGCTGAAGTTCTGTGGATATCTCCATGCTAAGATAATCAGTAAGTTTTTGCTTTTTCAATGCAGGTTCCTGCACTAGAAAAAACATCAAAAACAGTAAACTAATAGATTTTATCATCTAACAATATTATTTAAGTCAATTAATAATTTAAGCTCTAATAGCAATTACGGGATCTAATTTAGCGGCCATTCCTGCAGGAATTATTCCTGAAAGTGTACCTATAATAATCGAAACTCCTATCCCTAGCAAAACATTGCCTGGCGAAAGTGTTAGCTCCAAACTTCCCAAAGAAATGAAACTTAATAAGTACACCAATAACAACCCAAATAAACCGCCTAAAAGTGAAAGAAAAACCGCTTCAAACAGAAACTGGTATAAGATAAAGGATTTCTTTGCTCCCAAGGATTTTTGAATACCGATTATATTAGTTCTTTCTTTAACGGATACAAACATAATATTGGCGATTCCGAAACCTCCCACCAAAATAGAAAAACTTCCAATAACCCAACCAGCTACTGTAATTACTCCAAATATAGAATCAAGAAAGTTAGAAAAGGCTTCAGGTCTATTAATTGCAAAATTTGTATCCTCACGAGGACGCAAGCCTCTTTTCTGTCTTAACAAACCTGTTATTTCACCCTCTAAATTCTTCAAGCCCACATCTTCAGGGTAGCCTTTAAGAGCAATTTTAGACTCCACTCCCCAGTTTCCTTGCCCAGAGTACATTTTAAAAAAAGTATTGTAGGGGACATAGCAAAAATCATCGGCACTAGGAGCATTGGTCACGCTGGCACCTTGTTTTTCCATAATACCAATGACTCTAAATTTTAAACCTCTTAATCTCACCTCTTTACCAATAGGATCAGTCATAGGAAATAAAGTTTGGGCTACTTCTGCTCCTATAATAGTCACATTTGCTCCTTTTTCCACTTCCTGTAATCCGAAATACCGACCTGTTTCTATAGGGATTTCAAATACATCTTTATGCTGATAAGCTACGCCTGAAACAATGGCTCCGCTTAGGCTATTATTTTCATGCTTTACGGTCACCCCAAATCTTTCTGCAAAAATGGTGACTGTACTTGCTTCTTTTGAGTTATTTTTAAGGAACTGGTATTCGCTATATTCTGCTTTTGGGCGATTAACATATTTCCACCAAGGATAACTTTCTCCAAATACCCAAGGGAATTTTTCAATTCTTATTACATCATCACCAAGAAAATTAAGACTATCCTTAATATTCTTTTCCAATGAATCGACTAAGGTAAATACAGTAATGATAGAGAAAATGCCAACTGTTACACCAAGCAAGGAAAGAATGGTCCTTAATAAATTGGCTCGAAGGGCACTTAAAGCGAAACGAAAACTCTCCAGAAGCAGATGAATATAAATCATATGTAAATATAAAAATATAAAGCTACAAGATTACAAAAACTATTGTTAACTTTGCCCTCTTAAATTTTTAAATCTAACCACTTAATACCGTAATATTAAGTATGAAATTATCAGAATTCAAATTCGAATTACCACTTAAATTAGTGGCACAGCATCCGACAGAAGACAGAGACTTAGCAAAACTGATGGTTTTGCACAAAGATACGGGTGAAATTGAACACAAAACTTTTAAAGACATTGTAGATTACTTTGATGAAGGTGACATTTTAGTAACCAATAACACCAAAGTATTTCCTGCTCGTCTTTATGGAAACAAAGAAAAAACAGGTGCTCAAATTGAAGTCTTTCTTTTGAGAGAACTTAATAAGGAGATGCATTTGTGGGATGTGTTGGTTGACCCTGCCCGAAAAATCCGTGTTGGAAACAAGTTGTATTTTGGAGATGGTGAATTAGTAGCAGAAGTTATTGATAACACTACTTCAAGAGGAAGAACCATCAAATTTTTATATGATGGTGATGACCAGGATTTCTACAAATTAGTAGATTCATTGGGTGAAACTCCTCTTCCAAAGTATATCAAGAGACCAGTAGAAGAAGCGGACAGAGAACGATTCCAGACGATTTATGCTGAGGAAGTAGGAGCTGTAGCAGCTCCAACAGCAGGAATGCACTTCACTAGACAAGTATTGAAAAGAATGGAGTTGAAAGGCATCAAAACCAGTCCGATTACTTTACATATCGGATTAGGAACTTTCCGTCCTGTAGATGTAGAAGACTTAACCAAGCACAAAATGGATTCGGAAAACTTTAAAGTTCCGAAGAAAACAGCTGAATTGGTTAATGAATCATTAGACAGCAAGAAAAGAGTTTGTGCTGTGGGTACTACGGCTATGCGTTCTATGGAATCTTCCGTTACCGCCAACAACCACTTGAAAGAAAATGAAGGTTGGACTGACCGTTTCATTTTTCCTCCTTACGAATTTAAAATTTGTAATGCATTATTAACAAATTTCCACATGCCTGAATCTACTTTATTGATGATGGCTGCTGCATTTGGAGGATATGACAACGTTATGAAAGCTTATCAAGAAGCGATAAAGAATAAATATAGATTCCTTTCTTATGGGGATGCTATGTTAATTATTTAATATTAAAATTACCGAAATAAGACTGCTATGCTAGATTTTTGATGCATAGCAGTCTTATTTTTATCCAAAACAAACATTTCTTCAAAACGCGCTGTTAGCCCTATATAAATAGCAAATCCAATTTCAGATGACAGTTTTACCCTACAAAGACAAGGAAACAGGCAAAAAGCAACAAGTGGCCGATATGTTCGACAATATCAGTCACAAATATGATTTTCTTAATCACTTCCTAAGTTTAGGAATAGATATCAGATGGAGAAAGAAAGCCATTAAATTGTTAAAAGATATCCAGCCTAAGCAAATCTTAGATATTGCTACGGGAACTGGTGATTTTGCCATAGAATCTTTGAAATTAAATCCAGATCATGTTATCGGAGTAGATATTTCAGAGGGCATGCTGAATGTCGGAAGAGAAAAATTAAAGAAAAGAAAACTGGATGATAAAATCACGCTAACTTCAGGAGATTCAGAAAACCTGCCATTTGAAGATAATAAGTTTGATGCTATTATCGTTGCTTTTGGGGTAAGGAACTTCGAGAATCTTGAAAAAGGATTATCTGAGATGTTTAGAGTATTGAGACCAGGTGGAAAAGTAGTAGTATTGGAATTTTCCAAACCTAAAAGCTTTCCGTTTAAACAACTCTATAATTTCTATTTTAAAAATATCTTACCTACTTTAGGCAAAACAATTTCAAAAGATAATGCAGCCTACACTTATCTACCAGAATCAGTTAGGTCATTTCCGGATGGAAAAGATTTCACTTCAATTCTGGATAAACTAGGCTTCAAAGATACAGTATGCAAACCACTAACATTTGGTATAAGCTCAATTTACACTGGAATAAAATAATCTTATTTGTAATAGGGATATTATTTAGTTTTCAAGCCTCTGCGCAGCTTTACGAGCAAGAGAATCTGCCTAATTATGATGATCAGCTTATCCATTATGGCTTTTATTTAGGCGGACATACGGCTAATCTGAAAGTAAAGTATAATGAAGCATACTTAACAAATCAATTTGACTCCTTACATTCAATTATTCCTCAGAGTGCTCCAGGTTTTACTGTAGGTTTTATTTTCAATTTAAGAATAGCTCAATACTTAGATTTCAGAACACTTCCCGGAGTAGGGCTTTATCAATACACCTTGAATTATAACACTTATGATCGAGCTGAAAAAGTCACCTACCAAGGAAAAAAGGAGGCTTTCTATGCTGAGCTGCCTCTTTTACTGAAATATAAATCTCAAAGGAGAAAAAATTTCAGGGCTTATATGATTGGTGGTGCCAAACCATCCTTTGAGGTCAGCGGTAAAAGGCCATCTGAAATTAACGAAGATGTTTTATTAATTAATACCTTCAATCTTGCTTTAGAAATAGGTTTTGGAATTGATATCTATTACGAATTATTCAAATTTTCCCCTGAAATACGTTTTTCCAGAGGGTTGACCAATGCACTATTTGAAAGGCAAAACAGCTATAGTCGCCCCATTAATGAATTGGTTACGAATAGTGTTTCTATCTACTTTCAGTTTCAATAACCTAATAAAGATTAAATTATTAGAGAAGGTATTAT
>NZ_JAGXGF010000157.1 GCF_024636815.1 Marivirga sp. | reverse complement strand
GTCTGAGAGAGACAATGTTGACCTTCCATCAGGATGGTCTATTAAAAGGATAAAACAAATAGGAGAGATTAAATATGGCCTTGGACAACCTCCAAAGGAATTAATCGGAGGTTTACCAATTATAAGAGCAACAAATGTATTCAGAGGTCAAATTGATGAAAAAAATATGCTTTATGTAGACCCTGAAGATGTTCCATACAGCAGAGACCCTGTGCTTAGAGAAGATGACATTATTGTTGTTCGCAGCGGAGCATACACTGCAGATTCTGCAATCATTCCGAAGAAATATGCAGGGGCCATCACAGGATATGACATGGTCCTTAGATGCAATCCAGGTATTTCGGCCAAATTCATCAGCTATTGTTTATTGAGTAAATATGTTCTTAATGATCAAATGTTGCTGTCTTCGCTTAGAGCCGCTCAACCCCATTTGAATAAAGAAGAGCTTGGGAACACCTACATCTTTTTGCCTAGATATTCTGATCAAGTAAAAATTGCTGATCGGCTAGATAAGCTTTACATTAATATTTCAAATGTCCTAAACAACACGAAAAAACAAATCAAAATACTTCAAGACTATCGCAAAAGTCTTATTCACGAATGTGTAACAGGTAAAAAGCAGGTAGTGGATATGTCAACTATTCCCAAAATGGAAACTATTCAAAATAATTAGGTCATGAAAGAAAATAGCCTCCAAGATAAAAAATCATTAAGAACCCTAACCAAAGCCAACCCTGACTGGGATGAATTAGCGAAGGATTGCGTATGCTTTGCCAATGCTCAGGGCGGCTCTATTTATTTCGGTATCGAAGACGATGAAGATTTACCACCTGTTGGACAAAAAATACCAGAGCATTTACCCGCTAAACTGCAAAAACAAATACAAGGGAGAACTATTAATGTAAGTGTAATCCCACAGCTAAAAATAGCTGAAAATCATGCGGAATATTTACAACTTCTAGTACAGCGAAATGCCACTGCCATTGCCTCCACTTCCAACGGCCGCTACTATATGCGAGTGGACGATGACTGTAAGCCCATTTTACCTGATGAACTGACTCGATTGTTGGCAGACAAAGGCGCATTCGTCTGGGAGGCACAATCTTATTTAAATGTAACCAGCAAAGAATATGATATTGAAAAGCTCACCCAATTTTTATCCGATATCCAGAGTTCTGACCGCGTCAGTCAGTTTGTAAAGGATAAAGCACCGGAAGAACTTATGGAGCATTATTTTTTCACCTCTCAAAATCACCTGACAAATTTAGGAGTTTTATGGATTGGCAAAAGAGAGCATAGAGCCAAATTACTCTACGCTCCATCTATTCAGTTTATAAAATACGATGAAGATGAACAAAAAGTAAATAAATTGGTGTGGGATGATTACAGTAAGAATCCTAAGGACTTGGTACAGTCTGTACTTAATGAAATCCCTGACTGGAAAGAAGGGGTAGAAATAGCAGATGGTATATTTAGAAAGAATATATCTAATTATGATGAAGCAGTCATCAGAGAACTTATTGCCAATGCTTTGGTACATCGCCCATATACTACCAAGGGTGATATTTTTATCAATCTTTATCCCGATCGTTTAGAAATTCATAATCCGGGCTTATTGCCTCTTGGTGTAACACCTAAAAATATTTTACACAAAAGTATTCAGCGTAATCCACACCTGGCAAAGGTATTCTATGATTTAAAGCTCATGGAAAAAGAAGGTTCCGGATATGACAAGATTTACGAGTCTCTGCTTTCTAGTGGTAAACCCATTCCTGAGCCAATTGAAGAATTTGATCGGGTAAAAGTGACAGTTAGGAAACGAATTGTCAATAAACATGTGATTCAGTTTATTGAAAAGGTGCATCAGGAATTTCAATTAAGGTCTAAAGAAATTATTAGTCTAGGTTTAATTGCTCAACATACTTCTTTAACTGCTATTGAATTTGGTAATATTTTAGGGCTGGAAGAAAAAGAAGCCATTAAAACATGGTTAGGAAGATTATTAGAGTTCAAACTCGTGAAGTCAAGAGGCAAAACAAAAGGAACTTCCTATTACGTGGAGCCTTCAGTCCTCAAAAAGCATGATTTCAAAGGAAAAACAAGTCTAAAAAATATCAGTCCTCATAGGCTAGATGCGCTAATAATAGAAGACTTAACACGATACGGAAAAAGCGCTATTAGTGAAATACACCAACGGGTAGGTAAAGAAATACCTATAAGAACCTTGCGGTATCAAATTAACCAATTGGTTGATTTAGAAGAGATAATTAAGGAAGGAGAAAAGAAAGGAACAAAATATTTTATTGACAAATGATGCCGAAAAAAAACTGCTTTGTCAATAAATTGTCAATAAATTGTCAATAAATCGGTTGAAATATGCCCAGTAATAAAGAAATATTATTTCAAGATCATATTTGTGCTTTTCTAGAAGGGGAGCATAAATACACGGTGCTGACCAAAGATGACTTCACGGATAAAGATTATCACATCATTGAAAAAGACCTCATTCAATTCATTACAGCAACCCAATCTGATAAATATGCAGAGATAGAGGAAAACTATAAAACAGACACTGATAAAGAAATCATCAAAGCACTCAAAGATGAGCTAACTAAGAAAAAATTGTGGCTCATTATGCGAGATGGCCTATTGGTAAAGGGTACTCAAATCGAACTCTACAAACCCAAACCACGGTCCAATACAACTAAAACACAAGAAAAAAATTTTCAAAAAAATATCTTCGCCTTCAAAAAAGAATATCGTTACAATCCATTTACCGATGAACGCATTGATTTGGTCATTTGGTTAAACGGTTTACCGATTATCGTAATAGAATTAAAGCATGAAGAAGAAAGACAAATATGTGTTGATGCCATTTACGAAAGCTTTTTACCTCGGGATTTAACTAATAATATTTACAAACTACCTTTCCTCTATATAGCAAGCAGCGAAAAAGAAGTGAAAGTAGCTACTGATCCCAGCTCAGAAAAAAACTTTAGGTGGTTTAATGCACAATTGGTAAATAAATCAGAAACAAAAGGTGAATATCCGGTAGAGCATTTGTACCGTCATGCCCTATCAAAAGAGAACATAGCGAAATACTTAGAACACTATTTGGTTTTTGTACCAGCACAAGAGAAGGTCACGGAAGATGGTCAGCTAACCAGCATTCCTTCCTTTAGTATTTTCCCAAGATATCATCAATTAAGAGCAAGTAAAGGTGTAGCACTTGATGTTCAGCAATATGCTAATGAGTACAACACATTAGGTAAAAAATACCTAATTAATCATTCTGCAGGTGCAGGAAAAACCCTGACTATAGCTTGGATGGCAGATATGCTAGACAGCCTTTACACCAATGACAATCAAAAGGTATTTGATAACATTGTCATCCTTACGGATAGAATCAGCCTGGATAAAAATGTGAGAGATGATTTAGAGTTATTTTCACATTTAGGTAAAAAAATAAACTTCAGTAAGAAAGCAGGAGACTTGGCAAAGTTCCTGGAAAAAGATCGTGACATTATTGTTTCAACCATTCATAAATTCAGCCATATTCAAGATAAAATTCAAGAAAGCGAAGAGTTGCAAGGCAGAAAGGTGGCATTTTTAATTGATGAAGCCCACCGCTCTCAAGATGGTAAAATGGCCTTAACGCTTCGTAAGTTTTTTACGAAAGATGGAGAGGAAGCCGAACAGGAGGAAGAAGAACAAGACCCAACGGATGAAATATCAGAAAAACTCCAGAAACTAGATACATCAAATCAGGCTTTTATTGCTTTTACAGCCACTACCACCCCAAAAACATTAGCATTTTTTGGTGAACCATTTGATGTGTATTCAGAGGAGGAGGCCATTCAGGAAGGATACATTTTAGATGTAGCCCAAAACATAATTTCCTATGAAACCCTTTTTAATCTAAAAATTAAGGAGACCATTTCAACGAAGGAATTTCCGGTTGGAATAGTTAGTAAACTTCTCAAAAATATCGCTTACAATGATGATGGCCTGATTCAATATAAAAGTGAGGTAATCATCAATCTTTTTGAAGAAAAAGTAGCCAACACAATCAATGGTAAAGGTAAAGCAATGGTAGTAGCATCCTCTCGCCCAGCTGGTTTAAAATACTTTGAAAACTTAAAAACGATTATTGAAGAGAGGGGATTACCCTATAAAGTTTTATTTGCTTTTAGTGATTACACAGATCCTGTTACCAACGAAACGATAGAGGAAATAAAGGTAAATGAATTAGACACCCTCCATTCAGGAAAGCCATTGGAGGATGTTTTTGATACAGACGAATATAGAATTTTAGTGGTAGCAAATAAGTTCCAAACTGGTTTTGATCAACCCCTTTTAGCAGCAATGTTTTTGGATAAAGTAGTCAATGGAGTCAATGCCATCCAAACTGTTTCAAGATTAAATAGGCAACATCCTGATAAAGTCCAAGCAGACATAATGGTAGTGGATTTTACAAATAACACCTCTAATATTTTTGAAGCATTTAATAAGCATAGAAAAGGTACTCCTTACAAGGAATCAGAACCAAAAAAAGAAATACTCGAAAAGCTTTATGAAAATATTGAGGAATTGGAAGTATTTACTGAAGATGAAATAGAATCCTATATTGAAGCATATTTAGTAGCCGAAGCAGATGCAAAAAAAGGAGAATCAACTGCGGATGCACTGTTAAGCAATATCAATCAGGAGTACAGAGAAAAATTTGTAAAGGAACTTCCGGACATTGAAGACCAAAAAAACTACATCGGCTTGCTAAGACGTTACACCAAGCTTTATTATTTCATAGCGCAGTTCTATACACTGGATTACTATTTACATCAGTTTATAGTATTTGCCGAAACTATGGCAAATAACCTTAGTAGAGGAGGGAAAACATCTGAACTGTCCCAACTTTTGAAAAATGTAGAACTTAGTAAAGGAGCTGTTAAATATCATGGTCACAAAACAAATTTGAGAGTTTTAAAAGATACTAAAAAAACAGGCTTGAAAGCAGGGGATGGAGGAAATACGCCTACAAGAACCACAATTGAACAAGCCTTAAAAGATATTGAAGAAAAATACCCAATATCAAAAGAAGATGCTATTGTGATCAGAGAAATCTGCGACAAAGTGTCTAAGCAATATGAAATTAAGCAAAGAATTATTGATAACAGAGAAAACGAAAACTACCTAAGATTTAGAGCTATTCTGAAAGTAAAAGATGCTGTAACAGATGAATATACAAGTAGAGAGATGTGGGAACAATTGGGTGACCCAATCTATACTGATAAAGGTGGTATTATAAGCCTGATGGGTAAAGCCATTATAAGAAGTGTTTTAAAAGGCACTGCCTAAATTTCATCTTTTTTATCCTAGAAAAGATTTAGGAAATTCTGTCTCTTTATTTTTTTAACTTAAAGCATTTGAAAAAGTGAATAGTGAAAATATAACCACGGTAAGCTTACATAAGCAATAGCATATGGCGCAGATGACAAAGGAAGAATTTTGGAAAAACTTCAATATTGGTAGAGAGGTACAATTATCTGGAAATTTCATTTATGATGGGTTACTTGTCTTTGAGCAAATGGAACACTTCTATAATGAAGATGAGATATTTGAATTTTTCTATTTTATTTCTGTTGGTATAGAGCGATTACTAAAGGCAAATGTAGTTTTAATTGAACATTCATTTGATTCGGTCCAAAGTGAATTAGAAAATAGTCTTAGAACCCACAACCATACTGAATTAAAGAATCGAATTGAGGAAAAACACAATTTGCACCTAGGGAAAGTTCATAATGAATTTCTTCAAATCTTGACCAAATTTTATAAGACCACCAGATATGATCGATTTAGCATTTATAATTATCAGCATTATGATAAGGAAAAAGATGTTCTTATTAGCTTTTTAAAAAAATACTTAGCCAGAGAAATTCATACTAATTTTTTAAATCCAACCGCGAATGATATAAAGATTAAAAAATTTATCGGCAGGGTTATAGGGAAAATAATCAGCTCTCTTTATGATATTTTGCATGAAGAATCACATAGGCTAAATATATATTCCTATGAAATAAGAACATTCTCAAAAGCATATAAAATATTTCTTGAAAAGGACTTCACATTTGAAAGAGAGAAAATACTTCAAAAAGAAATATTAGTCTATTTATTACAAAACACTGAAGATTCTGGGTTCAAAGAACATATAAAAAAGCACTTACCTCCTCTGGAATTTTTAAACGGTTCTGAAAACACTTACACCAAATGCTTATTAGATCTTTCAAAATGCTCGGAATTTTTGGATGAGCTTGAGGCTAGATATGACGATTTAGAAGATAAAAAACAAAGGTTTGCTGCAATTGCTGTAATTGGTAATGATAATCTAATTTTTAGAAAGGATATGGCGGATGAGGAGGAATGATATAAAATAATGGTATTATCTTAAACTCCTCAGCCGAAGGAATCAACAATTTGCTAATGGTAAATAATAAGATGAACCTCCTTTAATTTAAACGAGGTAAAATCAAGTCGCTGAATACCAAGCTCTTAATGACAATAATATTAAACGAGATTAAGATTGTTTTTGGTAGAAACTTAGCGGAAACAGTAAAGAAATATTTCAGTATGGTGAATGGTTAAAAAAGAATAAATTAAAAATAAACTGAGAAATAATACTGTTAATCCATTGACAATCAAAAGTTATTTATTTTTCAGTTATTGTTAAAACTTTGTATTCTGTGAAATAAATCATTATAAAGAATGAGTGCTTTCTATCTTGTTTACAATAATTTATACCCTCCTCAAACCTTCCTAAGTGGGAAAAGACCAGAACAAGACCACATCACCATCTTAGTCTCCTTCCCTTTTGGGGAAGGATTAAGGATAGCTTGTCAGCCTTTGGCTGGGGGCTTTATCTCCTTCTCTTTTGGGAAGGACTAAGGATAGCTTGCCAGCCTTTGGCTGGAGGCATGTGACTAGGATGTGACTAAACTCACAAACCCAATCCGTAAAATACTAATTTCCAGAATCTTAACTATGTTACAGGATGTGACTAAGTTCAATTATTTGATTCCATTAATACCAAGTAACAATTCTTAACATTTACCTTTAAATTATACTAAAAATTCTTAAGTTTAATTTATGTATCAATAGCAGCCCTTACAACGCTCCGCTGAATAAAAAAACCAAACAGATATGATAGACCTTATTGGAGACATCCACGGCCATGCAGACAAATTGGAAGAACTATTACTGAAATTAGGGTATACAAAAAATAATGGAGCATACTCCCACACAGACAGGAAAGTCTTGTTTGTTGGAGATTACATAGACAGAGGACCTAAAATTCGAGAAACACTAGAAATAGTGAAAGCAATGGTTGACAGTGATAATGCAATTGCTTTAATGGGAAACCACGAATACAATGCCATCTGTTTTCATTTTCAAGAAACCGAGGGCGGTCATCTTAGAACACATCTCATTAAGAATATCATTCAACACTACAAAACCCTTGAACAATTTCAGAACAGACAAAAAGAGTATGAAGAATACATAGATTGGTTCAAAACTCTACCACTATATTATGAAACAGACACTTTTAGAGCGGTTCATGCTTGTTGGGATAATGATAATATTCAATATTTAAAAGCTACTTTGGTTAATGATAGATTAACCGATGACCTTATTTTTCAATCAGTAAAAAAAGGCACAAAATTGAATGAAGCGATTGACCAAACATTAAAAGGCAAAGAAATGAAAATGCCAGCTGGCCTTTTCTTTAAAGACAAAGACGGAACAAAAAGAAGAGAAATTAGAATCAAATGGTGGGAAGACCCATCCCAGATGACTTATAAATCAATAAGTGTTGAACCAATTGAAAACCTCCCAGAACAGCCCATTGCCTCTGCCGAATTAACTGACAATAGCCATTATCAAATTGATGATAAAAAAGTATTCTTTGGACATTACTGGCTAAGAGGTGAACCATCCTTATACAAGCATAACATTTGCTGCTTAGATTACAGCGTAGCCAAAGGTGGGAAACTAGTAGCATACCGCCTTAATGATGAGCATAATCTTGATGAAGGTAAATTGATATACGTTTGAAAAAATGCTTTAAGAATACCGAAGCGAGCATCAGGATAAAATATCAGCAAAAATAAAAATATCTTTTTCCAATTAAACCTTTAATTATGCCAAACTCTTTAGTTAGAGCACAGACAGAAGGTTGCTAATGGCCAATAATTAAGTGGAAATAACTATCTTGAACTTATGAAAAGATTATTACTATTAACTTTACTTATTATTCCACTAATTGGGTTTACTCAAAAAACTGTCACTATAACAACTTATCCACAAACTGTTCCAGATGGTAAAAAGTGGATTTTATCAAACAAACAGAATACTCTGGTCGAGGTAAATCGCGGAGCTCTTAATTCAGGCTCGCTTTGTAATGCTAGATTTCTATCAAGTCCTCGAATTTTAACTGGTATAGTTGTAGGTGAATATGGTCAGCCCAGACAGATTTATGGTATTATATTTAAAAATCTAACTAAAGCAACCTTTGTCAATGAATTAACTTTTGATATTCTGCCCATTACTTTTGTTAAGAATGACTTTAATATTTCAGAATTACGTTCTACTAGCCCTGAAAATGTTGGACAATCAGAAATCAAATTTATTCAGGGGCAGAAAGTTTTTGTAGGCGAATGCTTGAGTGGCATTCAAGTAATTGAGAAAGACCTTACACCAACAGAATTGGCAACTAT
>NZ_JAGXGF010000156.1 GCF_024636815.1 Marivirga sp. | reverse complement strand
TTTTCAAAATCTTCTACAATTTTTCGCTTGAACTCCTCGGTAAATCTAACCCTGTTCCTGATGCGTTTTCCCGTTTTTATCATAACTTTAATCGGTTAAAAACGGTCAACTTATTTCAGGGAATGACATCTTCGTTTTATTCTCTGAATTCTAATAAATCACCAGGTTGACAGTCCAGTGCTTTGCAAATGGCTTCCAGCGTGGAGAAACGTACAGCTTTCGCCTTTCCAGTTTTCAAGATGGAGAGATTGGCAACTGTTACCCCAATTTTATCGGCTAGTTCTTTGGATTGCATTTTTCGCTTGGCCAGCATCACATCTACATTTACGATTATCGGCATGGCCTAAACAGTTAATTCGTTTTCTGTTAATAATCGGTGACCTTCTTTGAAAACCTGAGTTAAAATAATAGCACCAAATGCCAAAAACACATAATTCAATTCGATGCCGATACCTATTTTATCTGGGCTTAGCTTAATAAATTTTACAATAACAAGAAGAACTGATAATTGGCTGATTTTATCAAAAGCCTTAATATTATCTTTGGTAAATGTTTTGAGACTGTGAATATTCTTTACAATATCATTTCCATATCCCAGAATATTAAAGAGTAAAACAAGAATTATAAGGTTTTGCAATACAATGAAGAAAGCTAGCCAAGGACTAATTGTGGTTAAATCTATAATGTTAAACCCGTCTTGATTTGACACTAGCTCTTGTGATTCAACAATTAATTTATCCAATGAAAGGCTGTTTGTGAAGGAGCCTATAAAAATTAAAATTTGAAGTGATGCAATTACCGCAATTAAAACTCTAACTATTTGCATGATAATCGCACTTGCCGATAGAATGACATTCTTTTTCATAGCTTTAGGATTTAATAATCGTAAAACTATATTAAATTATTGATAAACAATAATTATTTATCGTAAATATTCATTTCAATTTTAAATTCCACTTCAATATTTTCATTGACTTTTACCATTCCAAAGAACTTCTCAGGGGGTTTCAAACCGAAATCTGTTATGCATAATTCCATTTTAGAAGTACTGGTTAATTTGTTATGATGAATGGCATTATCAATTTCAACAACATAGGATTGTTGCTCTCCAGCCATCTCAATCATGATATGGGCTGTCCTATTATTGGTAATCTTTTTTAGCTGAAAAATTATAAAAGGATAATTTTCATATTCTAATAAATCATGAAAGTCATCCGTCATTTGTGGATTGGGGCATTTGAAGTTGAGAACTTTAAGGAAAAGTGCCTCATGTTGAATTTCGATATTATTTCCATTTTTTATAAGCGTAACTTCAATCTGATTTTCAGGTAGCCTTGCATTATAACTGCAATTGAAACTGTTAACATTTGTAGTTCCATGAATTTCAACATAGGAATTTTGGGTATTAATTTTTACAACCTTCTTGCTTACTTGTCCCAATACAACTGAACAGTTGAAGAAAGAAATCAATAAAATATGTAAAAATAGAAGCTTCATATTAATGTAGTTGGATGATAAGTTACATAAAATTTAAGATTGTATAGAGGCTAATGGCATGACTCTGATTTATGAATTAACTTTTCCAAAGTCGGGATGCTTTTAATTTTTAATAGGCTCATGGATTTGCTACTGATTTTAGCAGGTAAAACTTTGGAAAAGGTTTTTTTTGTATTTAAAAAAAGCGATGAAGCTTTGCTCCACCGCCTTTCACTAAACGAGCTGCTCTATGATTAGAAACTAATTACAGCCTCCAACATTAAACCTTTGAATCCAGCTCCATCATATCTGCCACCATCATATGCAGCACCAGTATATTGTTGGTTTACATATTCTACTTTAGTCATGACATTGTCAGTTAAGAACCAACCACCACCAATGTTCAATCGGTTAGTATCCAGCCCGTCTCCATCTGCTGATTTTGAACCGCTTACACTGTTGTAGCGTCCGCCGATGTAGTATCTTTCATTAGCGCCAAATCTGTAAAGTGCCTCAGCAGCTATTTGAGTTAAAGAACCATCGTCAGCTCCTTCTTTCAGTCCACTTGCCACTTCATAAATTCCGAAGAATTCAAAGCCACCTGCTTTAATGAATGGGTTAATTTGAACTGCTGATATTTTAGAAAATCTAGGGTTAATTCGTGGGTCAGCAAATCCACCACCTGCTTTTACACCTGCCGCATCATTTCCTACAGAATACATCACATTGTAGTATCTTGCTCCTGCTCTGTCACCACCGTATAAGTAACCTCCGTTTGAACCTGTGTTTACGTACCAACTACCAGTTAAACGAGCTCTGAAATCATCACTGATTTGTTTGTCAAATCCTAACTTAGTATAAAAGGATGCTTTATTATCACCAGGTGTTGGGCTTTGATTTAATTTACCGTTGGTAACACCTATTACTGCAATTAGTCCATTATTTTGGATGGTTACTTCACCAAAAGCCTCAGTAGAAAATGCATCCATGATATAGTTACCTACAAAAGGATTATAAATTGCTCTGGCATTATCACTTCTTCTAAAGTGTGCATCTCCATAATTGAATTCATCTAGCCCTATTGTTATGGAAGTATATTCCATAATACCTTCCATAAAGCCTTCACTGATAAAGTCTAATTTATCTATTTGCATGTGACCACCTTTAATCCAAGCCTCATTGTGGTGACGAGAAGATAGGTAGGTTCTTAAGTGCATTCTTACACCATCATATAATTGAACATCCAAATTCAAATTAGCTGTAGGCAAGTTGAAATTATTACCTAATTCAATCAATTCATATCCAGAACCAGCTTCAGCGTTATTACTTTGACTTAAGCCCTGAAATTGCATGGCAAAATCACCACCTACTCTTACTTTTACGCCTTCGTATTCTACTGTATCAGCTTTTGAAGTTTCAAATACATTCAAGCCCGGTTGACCTACCGGTCTGAAAAACTGCAAGTTTCTGCCGTCCTGTGCGATAAGCACTTGGGCAAAGCCCATTAAAAGGGCAATCATCGTGAATCTTAAAAACGTTTTCATGGTTTTCTTTATTTAAATTGTTGTTTTAGAATTATTTATATTGAGCGTTAAACTTAATTGTAACTTGATCTCCTGTTTTAATGGTACCGAATACCGCAGTAGGAGGGTCTATTTCAAAGACAGACATATTGAATGTAATGTCTCCTTTGAAGGCTATTCCATTGCTTGTGTCTGCAGTCACTTTCATATTGACTATTTTACTTACTCCACCTATTGTTAAAAGACCTTTTGTGTCCATGGTGGCAGTGTTTCCGTCAACTTTCACATTATCCATGGAGCGGAATTGATATTTAATCACTGGATGATCATCGGCTTTCAAAGCTTCATAAGTGTTATCATCCATTGCAGATTTCCCACTCTTTAAACTTTCCACCGGAACATTAAAGCTTAAGCTATTGATAGTTTGTAAAGCATTGTCTTCAATTTTTACATCTGCTTTACCATCGAATTGCTCAGCTTCGATTGTCCAATCATGAACAGTTGAAGTTCCGTCAATGCTTAGTTGAGTATTACTTTCGTTTACTGTTAATTGCTGACCGTACACCATGGGTGCAAAAATCAACATCATTATAATCATTAAATTTCTCATAGCTTTTGACTTTTTAATTATGATGTAAAGGTGGCAGGTAAAAGTTGGCTAAACCATGACCTAGGTCATGATAAAGTATGATTTGTTGCCCTGGGGCTAATTAAAGGCAATCTTCATAACTTTCTGCCATTAATTGCTAGGGTGGAATATTTTGAAAAGATATGTCAAGAATGGAAAACGCTATTTAGATTTTTAATACCCTATTGAAACCTGGGTTAATAAAAAATTAAAAATTTATTTATGGAAAAATTCAGAAATAATTAAATGAGGACTTTTTGACTACTCAAAAAACTTAAATAAGTTTTAGCTATTGATCTAGATTACCATCCATCATAATAAGTATACAATTAAAAATTACTTTATTGCACTTTTGAATTTTTAAAATACATTTGTAAAAAATAAATATCAACGTGCATATACTTACCGCAAAGAACCTCAATAAGACATTTCACGAAAATGTTGCTCTTCATAATGTCGATTTAGAAATCCCTAAGCAATCTATCTTTGGCTTGCTAGGCCCTAACGGAGCGGGGAAAAGTACTTTCATCAGAATCGTCAACCAAATCATTAATGCCGATTCAGGGCAAATCCAAATCAATGGAGAAAATTTGGCTTCAAAACATATTGGAACCATTGGCTACTTGCCGGAGGAAAGAGGACTATACAAAAAAATGAAAGTGGGCGACCAGCTTTTGTATTTAGCGCAGCTTAAAGGGCTATCCAAAAAAGAGGCGGTTCAGAAAATTAAAGCTTGGCTAGAGAGATTTGAAGCTTCCGATTGGTTGAACAAAAAAATCGAAGACCTTTCTAAAGGCATGCAGCAAAAAGTGCAATTTATTTCTACCGTAATGCACGAGCCAGAACTCATCATTTTAGATGAGCCATTCTCTGGTTTTGATCCTATTAATGCTAGTTTAATAAAAGACGAAATCCTACGCCTAAGGGAAAAAGGAAGTACTGTTATATTCAGCACACATCGAATGGAATCTGTAGAGGAAATGTGTGATTATATTGCCTTAATCAATAAGTCAGAAAAGATTTTGGATGGTGAAAAATCTAAAATCAAGAATGACTTCAAATCTAATCAATACTCATTAGTGCATAGAGGCAATGGAATATCTACTAACGATACTTTTAGCTTGGAAAAGAAAGCAGAATTAGGCGAGGGACTGCAGCAATCTACGCTGAAATTATTATCAGGTGCCTCATCCAATCAGCTATTACAGGAATTAATCAATCAGAAAGTTGATATTGTTTCTTTTAAAGAGGACATTCCTTCTATCAATGACATTTTCATTCAATTGGTAAAAGGCGAAAATCAAAATATTCCCACTTCATAACCTTAAAATAACGAACACATGAGTAAGATCGGCTTAATAATTAAAAGGGAGTTTGATAGCAGAGTTAAGAAAAAAAGCTTTTTGCTTGCAACCATTTTAGTGCCCCTATTATTTCCTGCCATTATTGGTGGAATGATCTATTTCGCAATTGAAGAATCCAAAAATGCAGAGCAACAGAAAGTTTATGTGTTGGATGAAGCAGGAACTTTCAACTTCGAAAATGATAAAAAATATGCTTTCGAAGAATTAAATTTAAGTCTGGAAGAAGCCAAGACTATCTTTACTGAAAGTGAGGCATATGCCCTTTTATATTTCCCTGAATTTGAATTAGCAAATCCTGAGGGGATCGTAATGTATGCTAAAAAGAACCCCAGCCTGCAGGCCAGTTCCTATTTCGAAAACCAAATCGAATCACAAATTAGAGATCAGAAATTAAAAGAAAGTGGAATCAGCGAGAAAGAAATGGAAGGTCTGAAAACCAACATAAGCTTAAGCACCATAAACGTCTCAGACTCTGGAGAGGAAAAAGCAAGTAGTGCAGGTGTAGCTTATGGAATTGCTTATGCGTTCAGTTTTCTGGTATATATGTTTGTACTCATTTATGGAACGCAAATCATGCAAGGAGTGATTGAGGAGAAATCTAGTAAAATTGTAGAGATTATAGTTTCTTCTGTAAAACCATTTCAACTAATGCTAGGCAAAGTAATTGGTGTAGCATCCGTTGGTTTACTTCAATTTGCGATTTGGGTAGTCCTGATTTTCGCGCTTTCAGCAGGAGTTTTTGCAATGTTTGATTTGAACCCAGCTGATATGCAAACTGCTCAAGAAAGTATGTCGGGTATGAACGGAGGCTCAAATGCACAGGCCATGATGGAAAACTCTAAAGCAGGTGAAATCCTTAATATTGTTTACGATATCCCTTATGCTTACTATATTTCAGTTTTTGCCTTTTTCTTTATAAGTGGGTATTTACTTTATGGGGCATTGTTTGCAGCTGTGGGTTCAGCTGTTGACAATATTACAGACGCCCAACAGTTTACTATGCCGATCACTATGCCCATGATTATAGGTTTTTTAGGAACTTTCATGTTTGTAATGCCTGAACCTGATGGTAATGTCAGTTTTTGGCTATCCATAATCCCATTTACCGCTCCTGTTGCCATGATGGCTAGAGTTGCTTTTGGAGTTCCTGCCTGGGAATTAGCATTGAGTATGGGATTAATGGTAATTGGCTTTGTTTTCACTATTTGGATGGCAGGAAGAATATACAGAATTGGAATATTAATGCACGGAACCAAAGTGAATTATAAAACATTGCTAAAATGGGTAAAGACAAATAGTTAGGGCTTGCTTAAAAACAGATTATATAACAAAAATGAACTTTACACCTTTTTTGGCAGTGATTATTAAGTAATAGTTTTTCAACAAGTGCATGCCTTTTTAAGGTAAAAGCCCAAATTGTTTGCACTAGTTAAGACCTAAAGTAAAGTTATCAATTTTTAGTACTCTCATTAATGGCAAATTAATTCATGTTTAAAAGATTGGTAGTTAATTTTTGGCTACCTTCAATCAAAACATGATAAAAGTCTATTGATGGATATTCTAAATATCGTAATTTACATTTTGGGAGGTTTTCTGATTTTGATCAGTTCACTTCCCTTAATTCGTCATGATTATTGGACTTTTAGAATCTTTGAATTCCCAAGAGCTCAAAAGTGGGTTTTAAATCTCGTATTTTTAATTGCATCATTTATCATTTTTCCATCAGATGATTATTTTTCATTTGGTTTTATATTCTTATTGATTGCTAATCAAATCTATTTAAGCTATCAAATTTACCCTTATTTACCAATTGCTAAAAAGCAAATGGATTCTGTTAGCCTGAATAAAAAACCTAATATCAAACTTTTGATCGCTAATGTATATCAAGACAATCAGCAATGGGATAAGTTAACTAATATGGTTAAAGATGAACAAGCTGATATTGTTCTTTTGGTAGAAACTAATAAATGCTGGAAAGATAAGTGTTGTGCTGCATTTGGGGCTGAATATCCTTATCAAGTTTTAGAGGATAGGGAAAACACCTATGGTATGCTTTTATTTTCTAAATTAGAATTGAAAAATACGCAAATTCATTATTGGATTAAGAATGAGCTTCCCTCTATAGAAACTGATATACAATTGGAAAACCGTTTTATTAAACTGTATGCTATTCATCCTGAGCCCCCAGTTCCTTCTCAAAATCCAATGTCAACCGCAAGAGATGCTGAAATTTTATTGGTAAGTCAAAAAACGAAAGCTGACCAGATGCCTACTATCGTTGCCGGGGATTTAAATGATGTCGCCTGGAGCTATACCACTGATTTATTTTTAAAAACCAGCGGACTTTTAGATCCCAGAAGGGGTAGAGGATTTTTCAGTTCTTTTCATGCGAAATACCCTTTGTTTCGTTGGCCACTGGACCATGTATTTTGTTCAGGACATTTTCGTTTACAGAAAATAAGAAGAATGGAAAGTATAGGCTCCGATCATTTCCCAATATTATTGCAATTGCATCTGGCAAAAACGGATGATGACAGTGATGAATTAGAGGTAACAAAAGACGAGAAAAAACTATCTAAGGAAAAAATTGAAAATGGACTGGATTAAGAATGTTAATCTAACTCTTTTTCGAAATTAAATAGATAAGTATTAAGTTGACCTTCTGGGTTTTTATGTGAAAGTTCAATAATCAATTGATCTTGAGAAATTGATTTAACTTGCATGAAACAACCATCTTCCCGGTAGAAATACCCATCCTTAACTGAACCAACCAGCTCAAAATTACATATACTGGGCCAAAATTGATCTGCATCCCCCGTTCTTGAAATTAAATTCTCAGATATTAATAGTGAGAAATCCAAGTTCAAAAATTCTACTGTTATTTGATTGACCGCACTTGTGCAATTCCATCTACCCTGTATTTCTTCCAATAGGTTTTGATAAACTTCCATTTTAATCTTATTCTTTTCTTAGTAAATACTTTCTGTTTTTATTACCGAAGTGATCCATCTTTCTTTTAGTAATAGAATTCTTATTTCCGATTAAAAAATTGGATGGTTCAGTTGTAGGTTGAAATAAATCGATAGAAAGAGGAAAACTCGAAATACCAATATTGCCCGGTGAGTTCATAGGAACCCACCAGAAGGCAATAATTGATATAACTAAGAAAAACTTCATCCCCTAAA
>NZ_JAGXGF010000155.1 GCF_024636815.1 Marivirga sp. | reverse complement strand
CTTTTCCTATCCCACCTCTAAACAGCGATTTTCTTCCTAAAAATTCCTTACAATAGCCCGCTATTGCTTCAGAATTTTTAGTTGAAACTCACTATTTACAGGCGTTCTGAATCCTAAATTAGAATCGAACTCAGGTTAATAGTAAGACCTTTTCCAAGGATTTAATCTTTGGCAAAGGTTTTTTTATGTCTTTATTTTTTTAAAATACCGATTATATAGGTCTTATTCCCATCTTTTATAACTCATTTCTTTTAATTTCTATTATTCTATAGAATTAGTAGATTTATATGGTTTTTCCACCCTATATTTGTGATAATTAAACCAACTGTATGGATTTTCAAACTATTGCTACTTTAGCAGTCATTTTACTGGCTATTTTTCTCTTTGTAACTGAAAAGCTCTCAGTCGATTTAATAGGCTTAGTGATTATTTGTGCTTTGGTGATCACGGGAGTAATCAGTCCGGTTGAAGGAATCAAAGGGTTTAGCAATACGGCTACTATCACCGTGGCCTTTATGTTTGTGATGAGTGCGGCACTTTTGAAAACAGGGGCTTTGCAATTTGTAGCCTATCGCTTATCTGATATTTTCAAAAGTAATTTCAGATTGGGATTAGTCATGATGATGCTGCTTATAGCCATAATCTCTGCTTTCATTAATAATACACCTGTAGTGGCAGTTTTTATTCCTGTAGTGATTCAGATTGCAAAAAGCACCGGTAAAAGTCCTTCTCAACTTCTAATTCCACTTTCTTTTGCCTCTATTTTTGGAGGAACTTGTACTTATATTGGTACTTCCACCAATGTGCTGGTAAGCGGTATTGCCCAGGATTTTGGTTTTGAAGGATTTAGTATGTTCCAATTAATGCCTTTTGGACTGATATTGGTTTTGGTAGGTACACTTTATATGATGTTGATAGGTTCCAGGCTTTTGCCTAAAAATAGAAAAAACGATGAAGATCTGGAGGAGAAATTTGGTATGCGTGAATACCTTACGGAAATAGAACTACAAGATAATACAGACTCCATTGGAAAAACCATTATGCAAAGTCCACTGGTGAAAGATTTGAAAATTGATATACTGGAAATTAATCGGCAGGGGACACGCTATAATTTACCGCAAGGAGATTTTGTTTTACATTCAGGAGATATTTTAAAAGTGCGTTGCAATCTATCCAATATTAAAGAGCTCAAGAGCAGAGCAAAGGTGTTGGAAGGCTCTTCTTTGAAAATGGCAGGAGATAATTTGCAGGGAACGGGAACTTCCTTAGTCGAAATGGTGATCAGTGCCAATTCAGAATTTGATGGGAAGAATTTGCAGGAAGTTGACTTTAGAAGACGTTACAGAGCCTCTCCTTTAGCTATTCGCCACCGTGAAGAGGTTTTGCATGAAGATTTGTATGATATCAAACTGAAAGCAGGAGATGTATTATTAGCAGAAGTGAAATCTCACTATGTAAAGGAGTTACGAAAAAAGGAAATGAGCCAGAATGCTCCATTTGCATTGCTTTCCTCTGATATAGTGATTGATTTTAATAAAAAACAATTTATAATAGTAACTAGTGTTTTAGCTCTTGTTATCGCCTTAGCCACTTTTGAAATTTTAGATATCGTAATTTCTGTCATGGCAGGAGTTGTGGCTTTGGTCTTAATGAATATCATGAATATGCGGGAAGTCTATAAAGCCATCAACTGGAAGATAGTATTCCTGCTTGCCGGAGTTTTAAGTTTTGGGGTAGCTTTAGGTAATACGGGCTTAGATCAAAAGATAGCAGGAGGACTCTTAAGTCAGTTAGGAGCATTCGGTCCGGTGATTGTGCTAAGTGGGTTGTATTTAGTCACTTCTATTTTAACGGAATTAATGTCTAATAATGCTACAGCAGCCTTAATGGCACCCATTGCCATTGCTATAAGTACGCAATTGGGTTTGGTACCCACCCCATTTCTGATGGCTGTTACTTTTGCGGCCTCGGCTAGTTTTATGACACCTATAGGCTATCAAACCAACACTATGGTGTATACAGCGGGAAGTTATAAATTCACGGATTTCACTAAAGTAGGGGTGAGCTTGAATTTATTGTTTTGGATTTTAGCCACTATCTTCTTACCGCTGATTTTTCCATTTCAGCCACTTTAAAAAGTCCCTTGAAGAAAACAATCCAATCCATCAGTAAGCATATGGAAAAGGAGTCCTATGCCTAATAAACGGCTTCTTTTGGGGAATAATAGAAAGAAATAAATGAGAATGGCATAATAGGAATGAAGAGGGTGAAAAGCTATGCTGCATCTGTCAGGATCAAAAATTGGACTTGCTAAAAGGTGGTCTAAATCAACTAGCATAGTGCCTAACAAAACTAAATAAGCATTCTTCCAGTTTTTCGGGCTGTATAAATATGCAATTCCCAAAGGAGCTACTAAATGAAGGCTATAGTGTATGATGGTTGCTATCATTATATGCCTTCAGTTACTTTTGGAAATGTTAATATAAAGCTTGTGCCCTTACCTTCTTCACTTTTAATTTCCATACTGGCATGATTGAAAGTTAAAAACTGTTTAACCAAAAGAATTCCTAAGCCTGTACCGCTTTCCTTATCTGTCCCTTTTCTAGAAAAGGAACGTTCGTTTAATTCTCCTCTTAAGCTGACTAATGTGCTTTCATCCATCCCGATTCCGTTATCTTCTATACTTAAAAAGACAGAGTTTTGATTCTGAGAGTAATTTACTTCAATGAAACCTCCGCTAGATGTGTATTTAATAGAGTTATTGAATAGGTTATTGATAATGATATTGAGTTGTTCGGGATCCATGTGAACAAAGCTTTTAACAGCATTATGCTTTAAATCAATTTCTTTTTCCTGGGCTATATATTTCATGGAGTTTAGGTTTTGTTCCACTACCTCATCCAATTGAACAGTTTTAGGATTTGTTTTGAATCCATCCATTTGAGTATTCGCCCATTTTAGTAATCGGTTGATTTGTTGGTTGACATTTCCCACTTCTTTAGTCAATCTTTCCATGTATTTATTGACATCTTCCTCTGAAATACTGTTTCTAATATCAAGTAATTGTTTGACAGAATTAATAGGAGATCTTAAGTCATGAGAAAGTATAGAGAACAGTCGATTTTTTGTATCATTTATTTGTTTCAGATCTGCATTTTGCTTTTCTATTAATATTTTTTTCTCAGCTAATTGTTTGTTGATTGTCCCTAAATTCTGGTTGTATTTCTCTTTTTGTTTAATATGTCTTCTAAATAATAAGGCTAAAATTAACAGAAACAATACTATCGCAGAAAGAAATGTAATTATTAATTGATTGCGGTCTTTGACAATAGAAAGTAAATCTTTTTGCCCTTTTAGCTGTTCATTTTCAGCTTTTGTTTGTTGAAGTTCTGCCCAGTTGATTTCACGATTCATTTCTTCATTCAAAAGGCTATCGCTATAGATTTTATGAAGTTTGTGGTATTCCAGAGCAATATCTAGAGAGTCTAATTCCTCATAAGCTCTACTTAATTTTAAAGCTACTTCAGAAGCATCCCATTTGGCTCCAATTTCTTTTGCGATTGCAAAGGATTTTAAGCCATAATCAATGGCTTTATTAAAGTTTTTCCTTTTTATTTCTAAATCAGTTAAACCACTTAAATTATAGCTTTTTTCCCATTGATTAGGATTACTTTTATATACTTTCAAAAAATAATATTCTGCAGAATCCAGATTATTCTTTTCAATAAATAGTGATCCTATTCTGTTCATATCCATTAAAGCATAGGTATCGAGATTATTTATAACAGAGATTTCATAAGATTCATAATAAGATTGATAGGCATCTTCCCATTTCCCCATTTCTTGATTACATATACCAATATTGAGAAGATTTGCCGCAATACTTCTGTGATGGTTTATTTCCCGGTTTACTGCTAAGGCTTTTTCAAATTCTATAAGAGCTTCCTGGTATAGCTCACGACCGAGGAGGATCAACCCTCTGCCATTTAACGCTCTGGCAATTCCTATTTCATTATGGATATCTTTTGATAATTTATAGAGTTCTTCGTAAGTATTCCGTGAATTTAGATAATCACTTTGGACATATTGAATGGCAGCTTTCAGGAAAAGTAATTCTGCATAGAAATTACTATTCTTGTTACTAACTTTTTTCAATTGGTTTTCGATGAGAGATAAGGTCGAATCAGGAAGATTGTAACGGAGTTCACTTAGCACATTTATGATGCTATCTTTCTCATTGGACAATTGTTGAGCAGAAACGCTAAAGTTAAGATTTAGTGAAAATATCAGAAAAATTGCAAGAGCTACTTTCATTAATCGCGACTGAGTTTAATAATTGGATCACTAAATTACGTTATATTTATTTATTGGCTATTGATTAAGTATATTTTCGATTAAAGACTTATATATGGGGTTAGATCGCAATGTTGATGGATTACCAATAATAATTAATTTTCTCTTAGCCCTTGTCAGGGCTACATTTAGCCGCCTGTAATCACGTAAAAAACCGATATTTCCTTCCGTATTAGAGCGCACCAAACTGATGATAATAACTTCTTTTTCCCGTCCCTGAAAACCGTCTATAGATTTAATTTCAACATGATAATCCTTTAAAGCAGCTTTTAATCGACTTACTTGCTGATCGTAGGGTGAAATAATGCCAATATCTTCCGGAAACAGTCTGGAGGATAGTAAAGCGTCCGTTATTTCTTTTGTTAAAGCTATCTCTTCCAGATTAAACCAGGAATGGCTATCTGCTAATTGTGCTTCCGTCCCTTCTTCACAGGCAATAAAAGTAACAGGTTTAGAGGTCTGTAAAACCTTTTCAATAGCCGGATTGATATAAGGGAAAGGCTCAAATCCGGGCAGATCTTTTAAGCTATGGTTTGCTACTGTAGGATGGGCTTTTAATTGATTATCATAAAAGTTTTCATTAGAAAATCGCATGATTTCCTGATGCATTCTATATTGAATAGTTAAAATATTGATTCTATTTTCAGGTAATTCATCTTGAAATCTTTCGAATAAACTAATGCTTAAATCGCCAGCGTCCTTTGCTTTTACAGTAGGGGGTAACTGTTTGTGATCACCTGCTAATACCCATTTTCTACCCTTTACCAATGGGATTAAAGCTTCTGGTTCTGTGGACTGAGTAGCTTCATCTATGCAGACTACATCAAATATAATATCCTTTAAAAGATCGCTTCCAGCTGATGAATTGGTAGTACAAATCACAGCACTCTTTTCTAAAATACTTTCAATTGCACTAGCTTGTAGCATCTGAGCCTCCTCAAAATTTTTATTAATGGTTTGCTGTAATTTGATCCATTTAGCCATCTTTCTCAGCTTGGCAGATTGTATTCCTCTATAAGGTTTTTTGGAACTTGCTAATTGTATTATTTTACTATCACTTAAGCCTCTTCTATTCTGGCCGGAAGCAGGAGCATAATCTTCTTGCTCCTTTTTCAATACCTGGATTTTATTCCAGATTCCATTGGCTTGTTGGTAATCCGGGTGATCTTGTAATTGGACGTCTAAACTTAAGTTGAGAAGATTTTCATCCATACGAATTGGATTACCAATTCGGGTAGAAGGGATTTCTAATGATTGAAGTTTTTCTAAAATATTATCTACTGCTGTATTGGAGGGAGCCGTTACCAGTACTTTCTTTCCCTCCTCAAAATACGATTTTATTAAATGAGCTAGGGTAGTGGTTTTTCCAGTTCCGGGTGGTCCGTGTATTAAAAAAATATCATTTGAAGCTAATGCATTTTTTATTACTTGATTTTGCTTAGCGTTTAAGAAATTATTTTTTGAAGTAGGTAAACTAGATTTTTCTGAATCTAAAAATAAGTCAATATTTGATTTAATGTATTCTTGTAAAATTGGGAGCTTTTCTAAACTAGCTAGAGCATCTTGCATTCTTTGAAAAGTAATATCATTTGAATATAAATCAAGTCTTAAATTTCGGCCAAACACCAGGTAAGGAGGGATCTTATTATAGGCTAAAGTGATGCTTCTTTTTGTCTTACTAACAACCGTTGCTTGCTCTTCTTTTCCGGTGGGTTTTTCCTTTGATACGATTACTACATCTCCATTAGAAATTTCATTATCTGGCAAGCCGGAACCCCGTCCTAATTTCACTAAATATACACCACCAATTCCGGTCCCGGCATCCTTACCGGATAGCGTTAAGATTGCTCTTCCTTTAGCTTCTCTTTGCCTACCCGAGAGGAGCATAATTTCATTGAGATGAAATTCCATTTCGGCTTTTCTCTCTTTTTGAATTAAGCCTTCGAAAAATTTTTTGTATTGGATGATATCCGTAAACCTCTTCATTTTTTTAGTTGATGTACTTGGCATCACAAACTTAATTAATTGCTGATAGTTTCAATAACTTATTTAGCTGAATAGGGGGGATTCAAATAATGCAATTTTTATTTTGGCTAATGATGGGGTAGTGTAATAATTAGATCTTTTAATTTTAAGGGGTGATGCTTATTTTACCATAGTTTAATTTTATCCTAATTGTAATATTTCTTTAAATAGAGGTGATTTAAAGATTTTCAATCACTAGGACTCATTTTTCGTGATTTTCTCTTTGGTTTTGGTAACAATAGATTATTTGGTTGAAAAATTTAAGCTCATGTATCACTTCGTTAAGTCATTTTAAAATATTATAAATGAGTAATTAATAATTTTTATATAAAGTATAACTTCAATTAATTACTTGAGTAAATTTTACATCAATTTTCAAGCACAGAATATTATTCTGAATATTTTATACCCTTAATTTTTTATTAGTATGCTCATGATTGTATGGTTTTATTCTCTTATTAATCTTTTATTATCTGTGTCATAATTGTATTTAATTTATTTTTGTAGTTTTTGATTTTGAATCGGTTTTTATGAATTTCATAGTTGATCGATTATAATTTTATTTGTTTAAGATTTCTGTTCATTGTGATGTCTTAGAATAATATTATTTTATCATTTGTAGATTTTAAATTGTTATGCGTTTGACTATTGAAGATTTTTAGAAAAATTGTTAATATCGTTTCATGAAGAAGATATTATTAGCAGCATTATTCATTGTACTTGGAAGCATTATCACTTTTTATTTTTGGGCCAGCTCAAGTTTTAATGAAGCAGAAGGATATGATCAGATTGTTACTTTTCATCCGGATAAGAAAAGAACTCCAGATACTTTGTCTGTTTTGACCTATAATATTGGCTACCTATCCGGGATGACAAACAATCTTCCGGTTGATAGAAAAGAGTCTTTATTTTCTGATAATTTATCCGAGTCAATCACCCTTTTGAAAAGCTATGACTTTGACTTTATCGGATTGCAGGAAGTTGACTTCGGATCCTCAAGAAGTTTTAATTATAATCAGTTTGATAGCTTGGGAATTCAACTGGATTTTCATCAAGGTGCCTATGCCGTCAACTGGGATAAGTCATATGTTCCTTTTCCTTATTTACCTATAAAAAAACACTTTGGAAAGATTTATTCAGGACAGGGTATTCTTAGTAAAATGCAAATAAAGTCTAACTATTTGATGATATTAGATAAACCTATGAGTGCCCCTTTTTATTATAATGCTTTTTATCTTGATCGGATTTTACAAATTAATAAAGTGCAATATGATAATGATACTTTAATTCTTATGAATGTTCATTTGGAGGCCTTCGATAAGGAGACAAGAGAACTTCAAGCTGAGAAAGTTTTGGAAGAGTTTAAAAAGTGGTCTAAAGATTATCCCGTGATTTTGATGGGCGACCTTAATAGTCGCCCACCCTTTGCCAGTGACTTAATCAATAATGAAAAAACAATTGAAATATTTTTAAATAATCCACTTATTGAAGAGGCAATCTCACAAGAACGATATCTTGAGAATGAATCTCAGTATTTTACTTTTGATACAGCTGAACCTTATGAAAGATTAGATTACATTTTTTATAATAATAACAAGATTAAAAAAATTGATTCTGATGTATTAAGAGAGGCTAAAGATATATCTGATCACCTCCCGGTATGGATGACCTTTACTTTAAAAAAATAATTTATCTCTCTTTTGAATTGCTTTGGTTGATTCATCTTTTGTTTTCTCTTTTTACTTTTTTGAGTTTGTAAATAATTAGTTTTAGCTGATGTTTTCTCAATGACCTTCGTGTAAAACTTAGTGCAATTCCGTGGTTGATTTAATTTAGCTTTCGCTGAATTATTTTTTTTATTTTGGTTAGCTCTACATTTCTTGAAAGTATTATTCAATTTGAATTTTAATGTCGATTTCAATTATTATTCTTAATTTCAGATTTATATAATTTTAAAATTTTTATGAATCCAAAAATTCAAAAACATTGGACAAGAGTTGAAGAAGGGAAAGCTTATTATGAAGCGCTCTTGCAAGTTTTCAATGATGAACAATTAAATTTTCATCCAGAAGAAGGGTCTTGGTCTATGCTTGATGTAATGCAACATCTTTATACATCAGAGAAGATCAGTTTGCAGTTTATGCAAAATTTTGATTTTAATAGAAAAGATGAAAAAGTGGGGTTGAAGTCAAAAATTAAAACCATTTTATTGGTCAACGGATTAAATTCCAAAAAAAAATATAAAGCCCCTAAAGTATTATCTGAAAAGAAAGATAGTTTAAGTATAAGTCATGATACGCATGAGTTTTCACATCAATGGGAAGATTTAAGAAATGAAATGTTCAATTTCTTGAAAGAATTTCCCAATGAAAAAGTAGATCATTTTATCTTTGTACATCCTGCAGTAGGAAAGCTGAATGTTTTACAAACTTTGCAGTTTTTTGTATCACATTTGAAACATCATCAACATCAAATTGAGACTATAAATCATCATAAAGATTTCCCTAAGTAATAAATTTTAATAGGATGTAGAGCTGTGTTAATCGAAAATTATATTTTTCTTTATTAATCAATGACAATATTTTCTTTGTTTATTTAAATTGCTTAAAATTTAACATAATCCTAAACTATGATACCAGAATTAAAAGATTTGTCTGAATCAGAAATTGACTTATTAAAGAAGATACCTGCAATGGTTACTATCTTAATTGCAGGAGCTGACGAGCAGATTAGCAAGGGGGAATTAAAGGAAGCTATTAATTTGACCAAAATAAAGCAAAGTAAGGCTAGAAAGGAATTGCTTGGTTATTATCAGGAGGTAGCGCCTGATTTTGAAAAAAGTTTGAATCAACTTTTAAATTCATATCCTAAAGAAGCTGAAATAAGAAGTAAGCAAGTTATAGAAGACATTGAGAGATTAAATGATATTCTAAAGAAAGTAGATAAAAACTGGGCTCATCAGTTTGTTGATTCTATGAAAGACATAGCCAAAAAAGTTGCAGAATCTGCTGGTGGTGTTTTCGGTTATTTATCCATAGGATACGAGGAATCGAAGTTGATTGATTTAAAAATGATTAAAGTACCTAGTTAGGGCCTGCTTAAAATCTCAAGTGCCTCATAGAATACGGGCTAAGTGAAGGAGTATTGTTATACTTCGAGCTTTAGTCCGGGAAGTAGATGAGGTGCTTGAGGCTAGAGCACTAGAAAATCAAAATTTGAGTTTCTAGTGCAAATATTATGGATATTAACTCTAAAAAACTTACACTTGCTAAAAAACTATTAGGCAATAATCACTGTCAAAAAAGATAGAAATTCATTTTTGATCTATTATCCGTTTCTAAGCAAGCCTTAGTTAGGCACTTTTACTTTTTTTCCCAGGGTGGATTCTCTTAATACCAATGATGTTTCCATAATATGAGTTTCATATTTCACAGGTTTGTTATCTCTTTTGAGCTGAATTTCCTTTGTGATTAACTCAATTGCTTTTCTCCCCATTTCGAAGTCTGGTTGAGACACAGAAGAAAGGGGAGGGTCAACTATGGATGACATTTTCCAATCGCTAAATCCCATGACTGCAATATCCTCAGGGATTTTAAGCCCCTTATCTTTTATTGCTTGTATTGCTCCGATTGCAGTTGGGTCAGTTGCACAAAAAATGGCATCTGGTAATTCTTTTTTGGCAAGTAAATTTAGTGTTGTTGCATAGCCTTCTTCTCTCGATACTAAATTACATTTTTTAATTAAATGGGGATATAAGCTTAGTCCGTGTTTTCGGATTGCAGATTCAAATCCTTTGTATCGCTCTTTGGTTGTATAAGGTTCCAATGAGCCCGTAATATGAGCTATTTTCTTTTTCCCCAAGCTTATTAAATGCTCAGTTGCATAATAGGCTCCTTTAAAATCATCACAAATAATTTTAGCAGATTCCATTTTGTGACTTACCTTATCTATCATCACCACTGGAACATTATGGCTTTGTAAATTTTTAAGGTGATCTACATTAACCGTATTGTCAGATAAAGATATGATTAGACCGTCAATCATACTTCTTTGAAATGTTTCAACTCCTTTAAGCTCCGATTCATAAGATTCGTTGCTTTGATAAAGCATCACACTATATCCTGATTTTTCGGCTTCATTTATAATTCCACTGATTACATTGGAAAAAAAATGATGAACTATTTGTGGTATAATCACGCCAATTATAAATGATTGTTGGTTTTTAAAATTGATTGCAAACTGATTTCTTTGATAATGTAATTTCTCAGCGAGTTCAAAAACCTTCTTCTTTGTTTCTTTTCCGATATCTGGTTTGTTATTCAAGGCTCTTGAAACTGAAGGTATGCTTATACCTAATTCTTCTGCAATATCCTTTAACCTAATGTTATGTTTGCTCATATTAATAGTATTTTAACCAAAAAAGGTGTTTTAATTTATAATTATTCTAAATAAAGGCTGTTTTCCTTACGTAAACGATTACGTAAGATACTAAGTGTACTTTTTACACACAAAGCCTTGCAGAGATATTTTGGAATTTTTACATTGTTGTTAATTTAATGTTAAAACCAAATAATGTATAAACAGTTATGTGGTATGAAAATTAAAACAAATGTAAACTACGAAAATTGAAAATTTAATTATGGAACTCTTAAACGGCTAAAAAACAAAATTCATGAGACACTTTTTACTAATTATTGCGAGTGTATGCTGGTTTTCCTTGGGAAATCTTTATGCACAAGATCGAACAGTCAGCGGGACTGTTACAGATTCAAAAACCGGGGAAGGTCTTCCCGGTGTTAACGTATTGGTAGTAGGAACTTCAGATGGAGCTACTACTGATTTTGATGGGAAATATAAGGTAAGCGTATCGGGAGATACCAACTTAAAATTTTCTTACATTGGATACAAATCTCAAACTATTGAGGTGGGAAGCAAAAGCGTAGTCAATGTGAAATTACAAGAAGACGTTGAACAGCTTTCTGAAGTAGTGGTTGTAGGTTACGGCCAAGTAGAAGCTAGAGATGCTACTGGTGCTGTACAGCGTGTTACTTCGAAAGAATTTAATGGCGGTGTAATTGCCTCTCCAGAGCAATTGATCCAAGGTAAATCTGCTGGTGTTCAAATTACTTCAGCTAGTGGCGAACCTGGTGCAGGGGTAAATATTCGTATTAGAGGAACTTCTTCTGTTAGAAATGGTAATAACCCATTATTTGTGGTAGATGGTATTCCGTTATCAGGGGGAGATGTTACTGCAGGTGGATTAGATGTCGGTAGTGGTACTTCTTCGCCAAGAAATCCACTTAACTTTTTGAATCCAAATGATATAGCTAGCATAGATATATTAAAGGATGCATCTGCAACTGCAATTTATGGTGCAAGAGGTGCGAATGGTGTTGTTTTAATAACTACTAAAGGAGGAGCCGGAGCTCAAAATAATATTCAGTATGGTACTTCTGTAAGTTTTGCAACACCTGCAAATAGATATGATCTTTTGGATGCAGATACCTATCTGAGTGTACTTCCCGATTACGGTGCTGATCCAAATGAGCTAGATTTTGGCTCAAATACTGATTGGCAAGATGAAATAACAAGAACAGCTATTTCCCATAAACATGATTTATCTTATGCTAATGCGTTTAAAACAGGTAATTATAGGGTTTCAGCTGGTTACGAGAATCAGCAAGGTGTAATTGAAAATTCTTCAATGGAGCGTTTAAATACTCGATTAAATTATAATCAACGGTTCTTAAATGATAAGTTGAATTTTGCTGCTCAAATAACTTTATCAAGAATTAATGATGTTGCACCTCCTATTACAAATAATGCGGGTTTTGAAGGCGATTTATTAGGAGCAGCTTACATTGCTAATCCTACATTGCCTGCTGATGCTGACAACCAGATAGCTGGGTTGAGAAATCCATTATCCATGTTAAAATATAACCTTGATGAGGCTCAGACTGACAGAGCACTTTTAAATTTCTCATTGGACTATGATATAACCGATGATTTAAATTTCAGAGTTAATACGGGTTTTGATAATTCAAATTCCACAAGAAATCAGGCAGTATCTCCAGATTTAAATATTGGAAATACTTTTCAACAAGGACAAGCAGGGATTTCAACCATAGAAACTAGTAGTAATTTATTGGAAACCTTATTGACTTATGATAAAAAATTAGGTGAAGGCAATATCAATATATTAGCAGGTTATTCTTACCAGGAATTTAATAGAAGTGGATATACACTACAAGGATTTGGATTTAATACTTCTGATATGAATGGAATGATTTCTGATTTGGAAACTGCAGGAAATACAGCTAGAAACGCCATTACAGGCTCTTATCAGCAATTTGGATATGATCCCGGAAATGATCAATTTTTTGTAAATAGATTAGCTACAGGTCCAGAAGACTTAGGCGCTAGACCTCCAGTTCCTGTAAATGCTGTAGCAGAAGACAATTTTGCTTCTATTGATGAGTTACAATCATTCTTCGGTAGAATAAATTATAATGTGATGGATAAATATTTATTTACTGCTACTTTAAGAGCGGATGGTTCTACTCGATTTGGTGGCAATAATAGATACGGTGTTTTTCCATCTGCGGCAGCTGCTTGGAGAATTTCTGATGAATCTTTTATTCCTGAATCAGTTTATGATTTAAAATTAAGAGTTGGTTATGGAGTGACAGGAAATCAAGAAATACCTCATAATTTGCATCAAAGAAGACAGGATTATGGTGGTATAGGTTTTAATGATGGTGGTGAAATAATTCAACCAGGTCTAGCTGATGTTGCTTTTGCAAATGAAGATTTGAGATGGGAAGAGACAGCTCAAACAAATATTGGACTTGATTTTGGATTTTTAAAGGGAAGATTAAGCGGTAGCTTAGATTTTTATAATAAAACCACTACTGACTTATTGATTCAAGTTGCATCGGCACAACCTGCTCCTCAACCATTTACTTGGTTTAATTTAGATGCAAATGTAATAAACCAGGGAGTTGAATTTGCACTAGATTATGTAGTAGTAGATCAGGCAGATTTTGATTGGAATTTTGGTTTCAACGTTTCTTATAATGATAACGTGGTTGAAGATTATGAAGGATCTATTGATACGGGTGAAATATCTGGGCAAGGTCTAACAGGTGCATTCGCACAGCGTATCACTGGAGGCCAACCATTGTTTGCATATTACTTGAGAGATTTTGACGGTTATAACGCAGAAGGAGTTGCTCAATATAATGATGGTGATTTCCAACAATTCTTAGGATTTAGCCCAATTCCAAAATATAATCTTGGTATTAATACAACAGCCAGATATAAAAACTTTGACTTAAGTGTATATCTAAATGGCCAATATGGTCATCATATTTATAATAACACAGCAAATGCATTTTTCACTGCTGGAGCTTTAGGTAACGGTAGAAATGTTACAGCTGATGTTTTGACTTCTGGTGAATCACCAATTAATGCTCCTGATGTTTCTACAAGATTCTTAGAAAAAGGTGACTTTCTACGTTTACAGAATTTAGCACTAGGTTATAATTTTGATTTAGCAGATAATGGTTTTATTAAAACCTTAAGAATGTATGTTAACGCTCAAAATTTATTGCTTTTCACTGACTATACTGGTCTTGATCCTGAAGTTAATGTGAATAAATCACTAAATGGAGTTCCTTCTTTAGGTATAGATTACACATCATTTCCAAGACCACGAACTTATACCATAGGCTTGAATGTTACATTTTAAAAATAAAAGAAATGAATAAGATAAAAATTTTATTAATAGGTATATCAGTACTGGCATTTGGCTGTACTGATTTAGAAGTAGAGGAATTAGATTCCATTGTAGTAGATTCCCCATCGGGGGAGTTTAACGGTGTTGATGTTGGGCCAAATTTGACTAGTACTTATGTAGCAACTGCAAACTCATTAGGAAGTCAAGATAATACTTATGCATTAATGGAGGTGTCTTCAGATGAACAACTTGTGCCTACTAGAGGGACAGATTGGGGAGATAATGGAGTATGGAGAACATTGCATCAACATACTTGGGATGCTACCCACCAGTTTGTTTTAAACGGTTGGAATAACCAGAATTCTAATGTTTTTTCATTGAATCAAATCATTGCTCCTGAATCAGACGCAAGTCCACAACAATTGGCGGAAGCTAAATTTCTTAGAGCGCTGAATGTTTTTATTATCTTGGATTTATGGGGACAAGTTCCTTTTAGAAGTCCAAATGATGGTCCGGATGTTTTGCCAGATGTTTTAAGCCGTGAGGAAGCTGTGGCATTAATTGAAGAGGATTTAAGTAATACGACCATTGAAAACCTACCAGCTATTGGACCGGGAGATGATGGTGAGATATTGAGAGCTTCTCAGGCATCAGCTCATTTTTTAAGAGCTAAGTTTTACTTGAATAAACATATTCTTTTAGGTAATCAATCAGGATCAAGCCCTGCTAATTCAGATATGGACTTAGTTATTTCTTCAGTAGATGCAGTTACAAGTGCTGGATTTGCTTTAGAAGAAGATTATTTTCAAATATTTGATCCTGCTCCGGATAATGAATCTATTTTTACTTTAGAGCGTGATGCAGGAGGTAGAATATGGAATGGATTACATTATAACCACAATGAAATTGATGGTAATGCAGGTGGCGGCTGGAATGGATTTTGTACAACCGCTGAATTTTATTCAATGTTTGAAGGAAGTGATAATTCGAATGCACCTGGATCTAGCCAAGAAATTCGTAGAGGTTACGTTCCTGAGCAAGGTTATGGATTTGGTTTTTTAGTTGGACAGCAATATGGCTACGATGGACAAGAATTATCTACCAGAAATGGCGCTCCATTAGCATTTACAGCTGAATTACCAGGTTTAGCAGGTAATGGTGAATCAACTGGAATTAGAATCCTTAAATATCATCCTGAAAATGGAGGAGCTTTTCCAAATCGTCAGATTTTATTTAGATATGCAGATGCTGTTTTAATGAAAGCAGAGGCGCATTTATGGAAAGGGAATTCCGGAGAAGCATTACAAATTGTTAATGATTTACGTGATCTAAGAGGAGCATCTCAATTAGCAAATCTTTCGGCAGAAGAAATGTTAGCTGAAAGAGGTAGAGAACTTTATATTGAGTTTTGGAGAAGACAAGATCAAATACGTTTTGGTACGTTTACAGATACTTGGTCTTTCAAAGATAATACTGAAGAGTTCAGAGTTTTATTCCCAATTCCGAATCTTGCAATTAGTACTAACCCTAACCTAGAACAAAATCCAGGTTATTAATTGAAATACTTTTGTAAAAAAGGATAATGGATTGTTTTCCATTATCCTTTTTTTATACATTTAAGCTTTTAAAAGCCTAAATTATCATGTCTTCAAGATTTTCACTTTTTTATTATCTTAGCCTAATTTTTATCCCTCTTTTAGCTTGTGAAAACAAGCCTGAAAGTGAAGAAACGGAAAATTTAAAAACTACAACTTTTGAATTGCTTGATTCCGCTCAAACGGGTATTTCTTTCCTGAATCAGGTTGAAAATAAAGATAAGTTCAATATTTTTTCTTACCGAAACTTCTACAATGGTGGTGGAGTAGGCATCATTGATATAAATAATGATGGGCTTCAAGATATTATTTTCACCGGTAATCAAGTCAATAACAAACTTTATCTAAATAAAGGTAATTTTCAATTCGAAGATATTACGGAGAGCGCTGGCATAAAAGGATATGGTGGATGGAGTACTGGTGTCAGCATTATTGACATCAATCAGGATGGATTTAAAGATATTTATATAAGTAATGCAGGCTATCAAGAAGGTAGTGAGCCTATTAATGAATTATTCATTAATAATGGAGACAATACTTTTACAGAAAAAGCAGCTGAATATGGTCTGGATGATCCAGGCTATACCACTCATGCCGCATTTTTTGATTATGACGGGGATGGTGATTTGGATGTATATATTCTCAATAACTCATTTATTCCAGTAAACACGCTTAACAATAGCAATAAAAGAGATTTATACGCAGAAGATTGGGATGTAAAGGACTTTGTAAAAGGCGGTGGAGATAAACTTTTACGAAATGATAATGGTAAGTATATTGATGTCAGCAGAGAAGCAGGAATATATGGTTCTTTGATTGGATTTGGTCTTGGAGTAACTGTAGGAGATGTTAACGGTGATCATTTACAGGATATCTATGTTTCCAATGATTTCTTTGAAAGAGATTATCTTTATATCAATCAAGGAGATGGAACATTTTCAGAAGATAGCAAAAAGTGGATGGACCATATGAGCCTGGCCTCTATGGGAGCAGACTTGGCCGACATTAATAATGACGGCTATCCTGAAATTTTTACAACAGAAATGATTCCGGTAACGGATGAACTCATCAAGCAAAAATTACAATTTGAAGATTACAATACCTACCAACTCAAGCTCAGAAGAGACTTTTACCATCAATACATGCATAATGCGTTGCAATTAAATACAGGAAATGGAAGCTTTCATGAAATTGCCTGGTATGCTGACGTGGCAAAATCGGATTGGAGCTGGGGTGCTTTGATGTTTGATGCCGATATGGATGGCTATAATGACATATTCGTTTGCAATGGGGTTTTTCAAGACGTTACTGATGCTGATTTCATGGATTTCTTTGCTAATGAGGTGGTGCAGCGGATGGTACTTACAGGCAAAAAGGATAAAATGGAAGATGTGTTAGCCAAAATGCCTAGTAATCCACAGCCCAATAAAATGTTTATCAATCAAGGTAACCTACAATTTGATAATAAAGAAAAAGAAATGGGCTTAGGTCAGGAAACTTTCTCCAATGGTGCCGCCTATGCTGATTTAAATAATGATGGTAGTTTAGATATTATAGTCAACAATTTAAATCAACCCTCTTCCATCTATAAAAGTAACGCTAAAACTGATAGCACTCATTATTTGAAAGTGGCTTTAGAATTTGAGAAGCCTAATAGAGATGCGATAGGAGCCAAAGTTCAAGTTTTTGCAGACGGGTCTCAATTTTACAGACAAATGATGCCGAGTAGAGGTTTTCAATCTTCCGTAGATTATAATCTTCATTTTGGCTTGGGCAAAATTTCAAAAATTGATTCTCTTAAAATAGTATGGCCTAATAAATTGAGTAGTGTCATTTTACAGCCAGCTATTGATACTTTATTATCTATCAATTATAAAAATTCTACTAAAGAAAAAGGAAAAGTAGAAACTCCATTTTTGAAGGAATCAAAAGCGCAATATTTTAAGCAGGTCAAAAATGTTTTTAAAAAGCATGAAGAAGATAATCATGTAGATTATTATTATGAAGGTTTGATTATGAGAATGCTTTCCAAAGAAGGGCCGGCAATTGAAGTGGTTGATCTGAATAATGATGGATTAGAAGATATCATTATAGGTGGTGCTCTAGGACAAGCAAGTAGTGTTTATTATCAGCAATCCAATGGTCAATTTAAATCTGTGGAAATTGACGATGTAAATAATGAAGTAAGCACCATACTCGCATTTGATGCCAATAATGATGACTTAATAGATATTTATTTTGGATATGGAGGGAACCACACTTCGGTAAATTCAGTAGTTTTTAATGATCAATTATATCTACAAACTGCTTCAGGAGCCTTCGAACAACAACCCAATGCAATACCTGAAACAGGATATAACACTTCAGTAGCCTTAAGTTTCGACTATGATGAAGATGGCGATATGGATTTATTCATTGGAAGTAGGTCAGTTCCTCAAGAATATGGAGAAAGTCCTAAGAGCTTTTTGTTCGAAAATGATGGAAATGGAAACTTCAAAGATATGACCGTAAGAAGAGCTAAGGATTTGGATGGCTTAGGAATGATAACGGATGCGAAAATCTCCGACATTGATCAAAATGGAAATCAAAACCTGATTATCGTTGGAGAATGGATGGGTATTGAAATTTTTGAAATAGCCGGTAAGCAACTGAAAAAAATGGAAGGTAACCCACTGCAAGATTTAAAAGGATGGTGGAATACTATCGATATTGCTGATTTAAATGATGATGGTTTGCCTGATTTGGTTTTAGGCAATCGAGGCAATAATTTCTATTTCTCAGCATCTGATGAAATGCCAGTTAAGATTTGGCTGGAAGACTTTGATGCCAATGGGGATAAGGATAAAATTTTAACCAGAACTATTGAGGGGAGAGATATGCCGATTCAGCAAAAAGGAGAAATGATTAGCCAAATTCCAAGCTTGAAAAAGCAAAGCTTGAAATATAAAGATTATGGGACTAAATCTATACGTGATTTGTTTGGGACTGAGAAAATTGAGAAAGCAACCTATAAATCAGTGAATACTTTCCAAACTACAGTAATGCTCAACAAAGGAAATGGAGAATTTGAGAAAGCAAATTTACCGATAGAAGCACAGTTTTCTGCTGTTCATTCAATTGAAATTCTGGATATTGATTCAGATGGTAATTTGGATTTGATTATGGCAGGAAATGAAGGTGATTTCAAACCTCAATATGGAAAACTGGATGCTAATGATGGCTTAGTGCTTTTTGGAGATGGGGAAGGTAATTTTAATCTTATTCCTGAACATAAAAGCTTAGGGATTAATGGAAATATACGCTCCATTAAACCAATTCAAATTCAAAACCAGAAACATTTGCTATTTGGAATCAATAACCAAGAAGCTGTTTTATTAAAAATCAGACAATAATAATGATAGTAAACATATTAATGAAAGTGAACATAGCTAATAGGTTTTTATATTTTATCAGCAGTTTTTTGCTGATTATATTCTTGAGTTTATTCACTTCTTGTACTGATTCAAAAGAGTCTTATTTTGAATTACTAGATGCCGAAAAAACAGGCTTGCACTTTGAAAATAGACTTGAACAAACCACTGAATTCTCCTTTTTCGATTATATGTATTTCTATAATGGAGGGGGAGTAGCAGCAGGTGATTTCAATAATGATGGATTGGTGGATTTATTTTTTACTTCTAATATGGGAGAGAATAAACTCTTTATAAATGAGGGGAATTTTATATTCAAGGATGTTAGTAAAGAAGCCGGAATCATTGGGGAAGGCTATTGGTCCACGGGAGCATCAGTGGTAGATATTAATCAGGATGGAATGTTGGATATCTATGTAAATGTCGTGGGAGATCATGAAATCTTAAAAGGCTCTAATCAACTTTTTATTTGTCAGAAAATTGAAAATGGAATTCCTGTTTTTGAAGACAAAGCTATAGCTTATGACTTAGATCTTGCTGGTTTTGGTACACAAGCGGTATTTGCTGATTTTGATAAAGATGGTGATCTGGACATGTTTCAGCTTAATCATAGCATTCACCAAAATGGAACTTTTGGAAAAAGAGAATCCTTTGAGGGAGAGACTAGTAATGTGGCAGGAGACCGATATTTCAGAAATGATAATGGCAGTTTTGTGAATGCAACAGTTGAAAGCGAGATTAATAGTTCTGTAATAGGCTATGGATTAGGTGTAGTAGTGGGTGATGTGAATAATGACGGATATCCGGATATTTATGTTGGCAATGACTTTCATGAAAATGATTACTTGTATATAAACCAGCAGGATGGTACTTTTAAAGAAGTACTTACAAAACAAATTCAACATACCAGCCGATTTTCAATGGGAGTTGATATGGCGGATATCAATAATGATGGTTTTAATGATATCATTTCTTTGGATATGCTTCCTTATGACCCCCAGATTTTAAAAAGTAGCTTAGGAGAGGATGCGTTTGATGTTTATCGTTTCAAAAAGAATTTCGGTTATAATGATCAGTTTGCAAGAAATAATTTACAACTCAATAACCAAAATGGCACGTTCAGTGAGATTGCGCTCTATGCAGATGTTTACGCTACTGATTGGTCGTGGGCTCCTCTTTTCATGGATTTTGATAATAGCGGTCAAAAGGATTTATTCGTTTCCAATGGAATTCCTCGAAGAATGAATGATATTGATTATATGAATTTCATGAATTCAAGTGAGGATCAACGCAAAAAAACAGAAATGGGTATGGTGGATAAAGAGGATTTGGAAATAGTGGAGCGCATGCCAAAAATTAAACTTCCTAATCGTTTTTTCACTAATAATGCTGATTTAACTTTTGATGATATAAGCTCAAATATCAATAACAATCAAAATTCATATTCTAATGGCGCGATATATGTGGATTTAGATAATGATGGCGATTTAGATATAGTGGTGAATAATTTGGAAGATAAACCCTTCATTTATAAAAATACAGCCATTGAAGATAATAGAAGCGGGAAGTATTTGCAGTTAGATTTAGTGGGTACTGAAAATAATCGTAATGCCATTGGCAGCAGAGTTGTGGTAGAGCTGAAAAATAATCAAAGATTAAGTTATGAATATTTCCCTGTAAAAGGATTTCAAAGCTCAGCTCAGGATAAATTTCATATTGCGATAGGAGATAGCAGCCAAATTGAGAATATCCAATTAATATGGCCTGATGGAAGTACTCAAAACCTGAATAACTTGAAATATAATTCAGTGCACAAAATTAAGTATCAAGAGGGATTGGCTCAATTTGATTATACAAGGATTCATCAAACGAATTTTAATTATAAGGCAGTTGAAATGCAAGATTCATTAGGATTGAATATTGTACATGAAGAAAACCAATTTATAGAATTTATAAGAGAACCCTTAATGCCTCATATGATGTCATCTGAAGGGCCTGCCTTAGCCGTTGCGGATATCAATGGAGATGGAAGGGATGATTTCTTTATAGGTTCTTCCAAGAGGGTACCTAGTCAAATTTGGATTCAGAATGAAAGAGGTATGTTTGAGCAGAAAGAACAACCTTTAATTCATAGTGATCATACATTTGAAGATGTAGATGCAGTTTTTGCGGATATTGATAATTATCGTGACCAGGATTTAATTGTTGCCTCGGGAGGGAATGAATACAGAGGTGATTCCGAATACATAACCCAGAGGATTTATTTGAATGATGGCAAAGGGAACTTTAGCGATAAATATATTTTTGAAGAAAGTCATTTGACCGCTTCTTCTGTAGCAGTTGCAGATTTTAATGGAGATGGTTTTCAAGATGTATTTTTTGGAGGTCATGCAGTTCCTTATGGATATGGACTAGCTCCGGGATCTAAAATTTACCTTAATAATCAAGATGGAACATTCAGCTTAGCAAATAATGAATTAGCTCCCTTCTTAGATAATCTCGGGATGGTGACTGATGTTGAAGTTGCTGATATAAATGGAGATGCTAAGCCTGATATAATCTTAGCAATGGAATGGGAATCTGTCAAAATCATGATCAATGAAGGCGATGAATTTACCCTTCAAGATGTAGGTGATGAAAAGGGTTGGTGGAAGCATGTGAAAGCTGGCGATTTCGATGGGGATGGTCATATCGATATCATAGCTGGAAATACTGGAGAAAATTCTAGATTAAAACCTACAGAAGATGAGCCTGTCAATTTATATATTAAGGATTTTGATGATAATGGTCAAACAGACCCTATATTGACTTATTACCTTGATGGAAAGGAAATTCCATTTGCTAATCATGCTGAAATTTTAAAGCAATTACCAAATCTCAAAAAGGAGTGGAAATATGCACAGGATTTTTCAAGAGCGGATTTAAATGATATTTTTGGAAGAGATGCTTTAAATTCTGCTCAAAAACTATCAGTTAATGATTTTACAAGCTATTTCTATAAAAATAATGGTGATGGGACTTTTCTTGCTATGGCTCTGCCAATGGAACTTCAAATTTCAACTTTAAATGCTGTAGAATTTATTGATAGAAATAATAAGGAACTTTTAGGAGCTGGTAATTTTTATGAGAATAACATTGAAATGGGTAAATATGATGCCCAATATGGAACAGTCTTTCAAATTCAGGATTCTTCTATAAATATCAAAGAAGTTAAAGGCTTGAAGCTGGAAGGTCAGGTTAGAAATATCAGAGCTATTAAAGTGAATGGAAAGCAATATATGCTTGTTGCTAGAAATGATAAAAGTGTTAAATTGATAGCATTCAATAAAATAAACGATTAATAAATGAAAAGTATAGTATTCTATTTTTTAGTAATTTTTGGGTTCTTTTTTTCTTGTACCCAAACTGAACATCAAAAGACTGAAGTTGAGGCGAAAGACATGCATTCCTTAATGCAAAAGGTCACTGATATTTCTGTTCATGATATTTTTTCACCACCCGTGGCAAGTAGGGTGTATGTTTACCCTTCAATTGCTGCTTATGAAGTTTTAGCCATTGAAGATTCCTCGTATCTATCTTTAGCAGGACAACTTAATGGTCTAAAGCCAATTCCATCTCCTGAAACGGAAGATATAAATATTCAAATAGCTGCTCTTTATGCTAATTATCTCACTTCTAAGAAGTTGATTTTCTCAGAAGAAAAAATGGAAGAATGGCTTTCTGAATGGAAAATGGAATTAGAAGATAGAGGATTAACGGATGATGAATGGAGCGCTTCAATAAATTATGCTACAAAGGTTCATCAACATATAGTAGAATGGGCTAATGAAGATAATTATAAAGAAACGAGGACTATGTCTAAACATCCTTTAAGTGATAAAGAGCATCATTGGGAGCCTACACCTCCGGCTTATATGTCTGCGATTGAACCGCATTGGAATGAAATTAGAACTTTTGCACTAGATAGTGCTGATCAATTTGTACCAAAACCGCCTTATGATTATAATATGGAAAAAGGAAGCCCTTTTTATGAGGAAGTCATGGAGGTTTATAAAGTGGTAAAG
>NZ_JAGXGF010000154.1 GCF_024636815.1 Marivirga sp. | reverse complement strand
TTAATAATGATAATTTACCTATGAGATTCAGATATCCAGGTCAAGAGCAAAGTTTGAATGCTGCCAATTATAATGACGCAGTAGATAAACTTGGTGGTTCTAATGATATCAATGCTTCAATTTGGTTAGTAGAATAATTTAGAACTATTTAATTCTATAAGTTAAAAGCTCTGTTAATTCATTTAACAGAGCTTTTTTTATTAAAACCTTTATAAACAATGATAAATTGAAACTTCCAGCCAAAAAGTCAGTTTTATAATTATGGAAACAAGTAAAAAAGCAGATATGGAAATTAAATTCATCTATGACAGCAAACATATAAACGAGAGAGAAGCTCTTGCATATGCCAAGTCATTGGACCAACACATTATTAATCCTATAGATTTAGACAAAGAGTCTATAACTGAGAGACAATGGGCTGAAATAGCTGAAAAGCTTAATGTCCCTGTAAAAGAATTGATTGATGTTAATAACGATTACTATAAGGATGAATTAGAAGGTAAAGATTTTGATGATCAAGATCTATTACAACTAATAACTTCACATCCACAAATCATTAAAACACCCATAATCCATACTAATAATTATGCGAAATTTGTAAAATCACCTTATGATTTTAATGAAATGGATATGGCTTTTGAAGAAGTAAAAAATCATTTAGCAAATAAAGGAGAAAGGGATTATTAATCTCCTTTTTTAATTATTGATTAAAACATATAAGCTAAGCTCATATTTAACCCTACAAATGCCGGCATGCTATTGAATGTAGCATTCTCAGTTGTTACATTGGAGAGTGCTCTTTTATAAGTCGGCATTACACTAATAGCATACTTATCTGCAAAAGGGTAGCTTACTTCAATTCCTGCAATACTACTGGCAAATATATTTTTGTAAGATTGTTTATCATTTTGATCAAATTTAAGTTCGTTAATTTGATCACTACTTCCTTTGAGCGTGTTTCGTATAATAAAATCAGCTGATAAGCCTGCGACCAATGAAACATCAAACTTCCTATCGATCACTTTATAAGATGTCATCAAAGGAATTGTTACAATTTGAAAATCATTGTATAATTCATATTCAGAAATAGCATTTACCACTTTTCCATCTGAAATTTCGGTTGAGCTAGAAGCTCCATGGTATGGATATAATCTATCGCTATTTCTATCTCTAACCACTGTACTACTTAAAGAGGAGGATCGATAAGCTCCATATTGAATACCTGATTTTATATTCCACTTTTCATTTAATATAATCCCGAAATTCAAACCAAAAGTGAAAGACAAATTACCTTGCATAGGAGCAGAACTTAAATCTTCCACAGCCTCTCTTTCTTGATTATTGTTAAATGAGGCATCTTCCCCGGTAGTTCTACCTGCCGTTCCTGGATTATTCAATGTTGATACAGTAGAAAAAATTGGGGTTTCTGTAATTTCAGAATTAGGGTTAAAATTACCAGAACCAATATTGACATTTGTATTCCATGCTATTCCCGATTTATCCTTAGACTTATCTAAATTGCTAACTGCAAAATAAGAAACTTCTTTAACCTCAAGATTTAACTCCGGAAGCTCAATACCATCAGGCGTTATATTGTCAATCTTAGTTAATGATGAAGCTAAATTATCATTAGCAACAATTCGTACTGTTGCTAAATCTTGATTATCCTGAATAGCTGGAATTTCGTTTACTTTATATTCTTCATTATCCGAATTTCCAACAAAGGCTACAGTGCTATTTTCACTAGTACCTCCGCTAAAATTGTCCACATTATCATTATAACCTTGCGCTTTAGGCTGAGCCATAATCACATCATTATCACTCAAGAAAGTTTGATCATTTTGATCTTCTATTTCAATTGGAGCTAGAGTACTATTTTGATCCTTATTAAAAGTAAAATCCTGCAGATTGAAGTAAATAGAAATTAAAGCTATAAAAATTACAGCTGCAGCCAGATTTCTATAGAAAGCAGCTTTTTTATGCATACTTCTATTATCCTGCTTCAGGAGTTCAGCTTCAATTCCTTCCCATACATTATTACCGGGCTGAACTTCAGCACTGGCAAATTTACTGCGAATAGAATCGTTAAAATTATCTTTATTGAAATCTTTCATTCCCCCACTTACTTTGCTTTTCTAATTGTTCCATTAATATTTTTCTAGCCCTTGCATATTGAGATTTTGAAGTTCCAATATTTATATCAAGCATTTTGGCTATTTCTTTATGTTGATATCCTTCCACAGCGTACAGATTGAAAATCACTTGACAACCCGTTGGCAAGTCTTGAATCAATTCCATCAAATCCTCAACTGCTAAATTACCTACCGAAAGAGACTCTATTCCTTCTTTAACATCCTCTACATCTACCATAGGGTAGAGATAAAGCTTACTTCTTTGATGATTTAAAGCAGTATTGATAATGATCCTTTTAATCCAATATCCAATACTTGATTCCCCTCTGAATTTTTTTATATTTTCAAATATCTTAATAAACCCTTCTTGCAATATATCTTCTGCCTCTAAAGTTGATTTTGAATAACGCAATGCTACCGCCATCATCCCTGAAGAATACTGTTGATAGAGTTCATATTGGCTCTTTCTGTCACCATTTTGGCAACCCTTTATGATTTCTTTGGTTCTAGGCATACAAAAACCTTAAGGATTCTGTTTATATTAGACCCAAATTACAAATTAAAGGTTGGAATGAAACATTATTTTTATATTTTAATTACACTTTCATCAATTATCAGCTTGTTAAATAGCTGCGTACCAGTACAATCTACGGGAAGTAGCAACAAGTCACCTTCTGTTTATTATCCGGATTTAGAATACGAAAACAAAAGTTATAAAGAACAAATAAGAACTGTTCAGCTGATTCATTTCAAAGGCAATCAAATGGCTTCCACCAACAATGCTGTATTGGAACTAGGTGAAAATGACCGACTGCTCTTAACGTTTGATGATATAAATGAGCAACAACAGCAATATTTTGCTAAAATCATTCATTGCAATAAAGACTGGACTGCCAAAAGTAATATTCAGTCTATGGATTATCTGGAAGAATTTAATCAGTTCCCAATACGGGAATTTGAATTTTCCTTTGACACAAAATTGGGGTATATCCATTATGAATGGAATGTTCCAAGAGTTGCGCTTTCAGGGAATTACTTGATAGTAGTTTATCAAAACAATAATGAAGAGGATATTATATTAAGTGAACGATTTATGGTGCATGAAAATAAAGCTGGTATTAATTATCAGGTTACAGCTTCCAATTTGGTCCCCAAAAGAAGAACACACCAGGAATTAGAGTTTGAAGTATTCCTCAATAAAATAGATATAATTAATACAGGCACGGATATTCACCCTGTTGTCAGACAAAATAATAATTGGCTTTATGCTATCGATGTTCCTAAGCCCTTACAAATTTCAGATGGAAATAAGCGATTGACCTATAAATTTTATAATGGGCAATTAAACCTTCCCGGCATTAATGAATTCAGATTTTTTGATATTTCAACTGTTAATTTTAAAGGGAATGGAGTTGCCGATATTAACAAAGAAACAACCCCTATTTCAGTTTCTCTTAGAATGGATACAGATAGATCAACAGAGGCCTATAGAGAATGGGAGGATAGAAATGGGGCTTTTGCCATTGGGAATAGGGAAAGACAAAATACTCCATTAGTTTCTGATTATTTACTTACGGAATTTAAATTACAAGCTCCTCAGGACTATGGGGAAATTTATGTGGTAGGAGAATTTAATAATTGGCAATTAAATAATGCCAACAGAATGAAGTACAACTCTAATACTGGAATATACCAAAATAACATCCTTTTAAAACAAGGATATTATGAATATATCTATTATGTTAAAAATCAAGAGCGTAATCCTATTGAAGGAAGTTATTTTAGTACAGAGAATGAATACGACATTCTAATTTATTATAGTAGTCCGCAATTGCGATATGATAGATTAATTGGTTATACTCAATTTAATTCTCGAGCTGCCCAGTGAAATATGGTTCAGTCTTACTACCCGGGGTAACCTCGGCTAGATCCAACATTCCAAATCCTTTATCATTAAAGAGCCCCAGGCCGTTTTCAAATAAAAATTGGTGTAATTTGGGTGCCGCCCTAAGCGTAAAAGGAAAAGTGTAGCCTCTTACTTCATAAGGCACATCCTGATCATAAATCGGATATACTCTAGAGTATTTTTTACCTCTTTCTTCTAATTTTTTCAGATAGCTGGTATCCGGATAAAATTCAAAGCCTCCAAAATCATTCAACTCATTCTTTTCTAAAAGTGCTTTTCTTAACTGATCAATAAATTCATCTGTTTCGGGGTGGATGAACTTTATAGCACTATCACTCGAGAACTCAGGAGTTAATAAAATCACAGGAGAGATACAGATATATTTAGTTTCCTCACTAAAAAGAATATCATTTTCAAGTTCAACAGTATGAGGTATAATGGTTAAGCCATTTAATTTCACCTCAGGCAGACTAAATAGCACTTCTATTATGCTATCGATAAATTTTTTATTAGAACAAGAAAAGACCACCGTTATTTTAGAGCTATAAAAATGTAAGCCCGATTTACTCACCGTAGTTTGCCCTTTTAAACCTGAGAAATTGTAGTGTTTAAAATTATTAAACTCTTCATTGCCACACTTTTTGATTAGCCCTTTAAAAAATCTAAACAAATAGTATTGGTGATGGAATGGCACGTTGGCACCTTTCTCTTTATTTTTAAAAATTAATCTTACTCTCACGGCCCTATTTTTTAATTAAGACCAATAGAGGTATAAAATTGTTTTAAAAATTATAAGAAAACTTACACATTAAACCTAAAATGCATGATATCACCATCTTTCACAACATATTCTTTCCCCTCTATTGATATTTTTCCGGCTTCTTTACAAGCTTGCTCGGTTCTATATTTTTGATAATCATCCAATTTAATAACTTCCGCCTTAATAAAGCCTTTTTCAAAATCAGTATGAATAACGCCTGCAGCTTGTGGGGCTTTCCAGCCTTTTTTGATGGTCCATGCTTTTACTTCTTGTTTCCCTGCAGTGAAATAGGTGATAAGATCTAAAATAGAATAAGAAGCACGAATCAATTTATTTAAGCCGGATTCTTTTAATCCATATTCCTCTAAAAACAAGGCTTTTTCTTCAGCTTCATCAAATTCAGCTATTTGAGCCTCAATTGCTGCACTAACCACAATTACTTCAGCTTCTTCATCCTTCACATAGTCTTTGAATTTTTCAACCCACTCATTACCGGTAACAGCTGCAGATTCTTCCACATTCGTCACATAAATAACAGGCTTATCCGTTAATAGCATCAAGTCTCTTACCGGTTCTTTCTCTTCTTTGCTTAATTTTAAGGTTCTTGCGTTTTTGCCATCCTCTAACACTGCTTTGTACTGGTTGAGAATTGCCATCTCTCTTTTGGCATTTGCGTCTCCTGACCTTGCAATTTTTTCTGTCTTCTGGATTTTCTTTTCAACTGAATCTAAATCCTTTAGTTGAAGTTCGGTATCAATGATATCCTTATCAGCAACCGGATTTACTCGACCGGATACATGGGTAATATTATCATCCTCAAAGGATCTTACTACATGCACAATAGCATCAACTTCACGGATATTTCCTAAGAACTTATTGCCTAGTCCTTCTCCTTTGCTAGCTCCTTCAACCAAGCCTGCTATATCCACAAATTCGATGATAGTAGGCACTACCTTGTCCGGATTAACCAATTCCTCTAAAATATTTAATCTTTCATCAGGAACACTTATAACTCCAACATTTGGGTCTATGGTACAAAAAGGGAAATTTGCCGCTTCCGCTTTAGCATTGGAAAGCGCATTAAATAAAGTTGATTTACCAACATTTGGCAAGCCAACAATTCCACATTGTAATCCCATAAAAATAATTTATTTAATTCTGAAATATTTTATATTGCTTATATCCTCGGTAAAGTTCGATTAGTATAACTCTAATAACGGTATAAACCGGAATAGCTGCTATCATACCTAATACTCCTGCCAAGGATGCGCCTGCAAAGATAATAACAAAAATTTCTAATGGATGTGCTTTTACACTTTTTGAAAAAATAAGTGGTTGCAGGACAATATTATCAGTGATCTGTACCACAGCAAATACCGAAACAATCTTAATTACTAATAAAAGCAGTTCATTACTAAATTCGAATATCCCTCCTGTAGTAACCCCTACTATTATTCCAAAAGTTGCCCCTAAAATTGGTCCTGCATAAGGAATTAAGTTAGCTACTGCTGCAAATACAGCGATTGTAACGGCATATTTTATTCCTAAAATACTTAATCCCAATGAAGCTATGGTGAATATTGAAATCATTTGAAATAACAAGCCCAATAAATAATTGGAAAGCAGTTTTTCAATTTTATAAATAGCCCCAATGGAAACTTCGAAATATTTATTGGGGATCAGTTGGATAAATTTTCTTCTGGCAAGCCCTTTCTCATAAAGCAAAAAGAAAGAGATAAAAAGCACAGCCAAAATTGCTACGAAAATACTACCCGTAATAGAAATGAAATTATTTAGTATAAAACTAAAATCCAAAGTTTGAGCAAAATTCAAAATACTCTCTTTTAAGCGATCGATTATAAAACCTTCTTTTCCTACATTGGGAATAGAGTCTATCAAAAAGGTTTCAATAGATTGAATAGGGGTGGTAATTCTGTTGTAAAGGTTATCATAATTAAGTTTGCTTAAGATTTGGATTTGCTCTGAAACCAAAGGAATAAACAAGCCTACGAAAAGTACGATAAAACCTATAAAGACTGAAAAGGCGATAAAAATAATAAATATTTTGGGTAGTTTATATCCATAAAAATATACGCTGTTCAAATATCCAACTAAAGGGCGAAGAATAGTTGAAATAATGAGGGAGATGATGATATAAATTAATATATCAGAAAACAATAAGCTCACTAAATATAGCAGTAAGCCTCCACCAAATAAATATAAAATAGGTTTGAGTCGGTTCACGGCTCTAAGTTAAGATATAAATAAGAAAATGAAAGGCTTTAAATGCCCTCCATTTTCAT
>NZ_JAGXGF010000153.1 GCF_024636815.1 Marivirga sp. | reverse complement strand
CCTTGAAAACTTATGGTTATTCCTGTTACCTGGTTTTTATAAGTACAATGCCCTGTAGCATTATCAACACGCTTCCAATCTGCATATGGACAACTCAAACAGCGGAGTTAACCACAGTTTGCGCACACTCACAGGCTTCCCCGACCACATACCCACAAGCCCAATAACAATATATTTTTTTTAAACAAAAGGGGACATTTTTAAATTGGGAAACGAGGGGACATTTTTATTTTGGTTTGACATAAGTTGACTATATTGTTGACATTAAATATTTCCAGATGTATAATGCCGGGCCTTGATGGTTAAATTATATGCCATTTATTGGCAGTCTAGATTTGCAATTTAAATGGATGATTTATGGAAGAGAATTTAGTTATTATTATCGCAGCAACAAGTTTACTAACAGGTAGTCTTGTTGGTACTTTCAGTTATTTTTGGTGCAAGTCTATAGCTAGAGTGGAATTAAAACCAACTACATCAGAAGCTGTCACAGTCGAGGATTTTTATAAATTATTGAGTGAAGTTACAACAAAAAGAGAAGAGCTTTTATCGGTATTAACTCTTTTAAAACAAGATAATAGCTCTAAAGCTGTTTCTTATAGAAATACTTTTTTTAATGAAAGCTTAAAATTATTAAGTAATTCTGATGTTGAAATGGGGCGAGAGCAGCAAATTAACTCGGAGCTTTTTCAACTTCTGCAAATATCATTTAATAATTATCCAGAAATTGATACTAAACAATTAAATTATTCAGCTTATCGAAATGCTTTATATCATAGCATACAAGAACATCATGCAGAGACAATGCTTCTTGCTGATCAATATCTTGTTTCGATTAATGTCAATGATAATATCCAAAAAATCTTGGACAATAGCGGAAAAGCTATCTTTTTATAAAATTTATATGAATTATAGATAATAAAGGAATCTTTTATGCCTGCCAGCCGACTAGCCCGCACAAATAGGTTAGATGAAAGTTTAGTACAATATTCTCTGTTCTCTTATTCTCAAAGCAGAAGAAATAATTCACCCTTTTATTATATCCCTTTGTTTTGTCAACGGATAGTTGAATTTTTTACTTGCTCTGTCTCTATGTTGAGGCAATTACCTTCTAGAGCCTGGGGCGGACTAATTAATTTGCTTCAATCAATTCGCACCTGTTTTATTAGTATAATTTCTTGTTTAAATCCATTTGCGACAAGTAGACAAAAAAATGAATCAGAGGCAAAGGAAAATCGGGAATTAAATTTAGCTTATGCTGAACTTATTCCTATGCTTGTAGAAATGAAGGTCGAGGCTTCAGACATTTCTAAAGCAGTTGGTGATTCAAAAAGACAACTTGACGCAATCGATTTTGAAACCATCAATCCAGCAATATTGGAGAAGATTTATGAAGACGAAGTTGAGTTTAGTGATTTGAGAAGACGTTTTTATGACTTAGATGAAATGTATGCAATTCTAAATACAGCGTTTAAAAATGCTCCTGACCTCACGTCTGAAAATGGTCAACATTCAAAATTATTAAATAATTTGAAAATTGAACTGATGGAGCATCATCAGAAAATAAAAATATTAACTGATATTTATTTAGAAGAAACAGCAAATATTTTGGGAGTCAATGATAGCCATGCAGCATCACAATTTAGCATGAATCCATAATTTTTACAGACTGAGTTCAACGTAAAAAATCTATTTAAATAAAATTTGTTTTTTTGAGGTACATATCGATGTCAGAGCCTATCTTCATAAAGTTTAAAAAAAATGCCGGAAAGATTGCAATTGGTTCAATAGTTGTTGCTGGAGGAGCCGTCTTTGTTGTATGCACTCTCCCAGTTTCTGGTCCATTATTAATCGCAACTGGTGCCGTTGCCGGCGGCGCGACTGTTGTAGGGCTTGCTAGTGGAGGCGTTTATTTGGGAGCAAGAGCCGCCAAAGATGAGATCGATAAGTACCAAAATGATATGCAGCATGAGCAGGCAGGAAGTATATTAAATACATATAAAAGCCAAACCATGAGTGATAGTTTATCTCCATCCTCAAATGCGTTTTTGGATAAAATTGACAGCAATATCAGTGCGCTAAAACAACGCAGCAATGTCGATAATTACTCTCGATCAACTCAACAATTAATCATACAAGCAGAACAAGATGAGGCAATGACGAATTCAGAAATGAAAAAAATTATTCGCGTTCAAAAGGGAGAGATATTTGAATTAAAGAACATTACTGCTGAGCAAGCTGCAACAATACAAAAACAGGGCGGAAAAATTTTAAAACTTGAAGCAGACATTCAACAAAATACAAAACAATTTGATTCCCTTGAGGAAAGTCAAAAACGTACAACTTTCCTTTTAGGAAGGGAATTACAAGATGTAAAAAGAGTCTTAGGCAATATAAAAGCTGCCGAACATTCTGATCCTTCAAGCGCTGCAGATTCAACAGATGATAGACCGCAGAGAGGTTTACGTCGCTTCAGATAGTTTTTTAGATTAATCAAAAAACTTAATTTGGAATTTATTTGCAACTGGATAGGAAGTGAGAAAATGGGAAATAAGGTACCTTTCGTAATAATGGATGTTGCTTTAAATGATGTTGGTGTTTTTGCTCAAAATAAACTGGTTAGTGAATTAAAGAAATCTCATTCAGAGTCAGAAATATTTCCAGATGAACATGGCCACTACAATATCACTAAGCAAATGCTCTCGGAATCTTCAAATGGCACATATTATGATGGTAAAAATAAAATATTTGAATGGGAAAAAGACTCCGAAGGTTGTTTAAAAATAGTAGCAAATACAAATAAGCAAATAAATATATTAGCTGATATTGATGCAAAACAATGTCTGATTGAAGCGAAAGGCCCTTTGTTCCTTAATGGAAGATTCAAAGTTAAAAATGATTTAATTGTCTCAGCTGATGCATTATGGATTTCTGAAAAACTGTCCTGTAAGGGAGATGTTACCCTCATATCGAATCAAGGGATAGCAATCCTTAGCCCTTTTTCAGCGAAAAATTTGTCGATAAATACCTCTTATTTGCATATGGATACAAATGTAGATGTAGCTGGTTATTTGGATGTTTCATCACAATTTTTTAAACAAGGAAAGTCCTGTAAAACAATTTCAAATGGATTGCGCTTAATTACTACACAAGCTGAGATTGCTGGAGATTTAAAAGTAAGCGGTGATTCTTTTATATCTGCCAATAATATTATTTTAGGCTCGAAAAAAGATGAAGCCACAATACAGCTGGATGGTATAAATTATATTCATGCAAGCAATCTATTAAGCAAAAATAATGCCCAGCTTGCTATATCCAGGTTTGATAATAAAGAGCCTAGTAAATTCATTGTTGATAATGAATTAATTGTAGAAAAAAAAGCTATTATCGATTTCAAAAGTACAAAAGTTATTGTAAAGAAGATTAAAAATCATGGTGAAATTTCAACGGTAGGCTGTGAGTTGTTATCAAACAAGTTTTACCAAAATGGAATATACGATGCTGAATTATCAGACATTAATATTTACAAGCAGTTTAATCAGAATTCTCGTTCGTTATCAAAATTAACGAATAATAATTTTTTATGTCGTGATTTTAATCTTTATCAAGGAAGATTTAAATTTGATGATTGTACCTATGAAGCTTTAAATACTAGCATTTCTGGAAAATTTAAAGTTGTGAATAACAGTAAATGCAGCGTTGGCAGGAATTTATTTTTAACTGAAACAGCTGATTTTCATGTTAATAACAGTGCATTTTCTATAGACGAGGAAGCTTACTTAACAGGTAATGTATCTATTGTAGACTCTAAGTTAAGTTGTAATTATCTTATTGGGTTTTCGCAAATACTATTAAAAGAGTCTGATATAGAGTGCAAAAATGAAAGTTCATTTTTTCAGGGTTTACAAGCGAAAAACTCTAAAGTAAACGCTAGAAAAATATTGATTAAAGAAAATGCTGTATTTGATAACATGACGCTGTCCGCTAGAAATATACATTTTAATGTCAACCATGCACAAGCTGATGGAATATCATTATTTGCTGAAAATTTTGATCTTTCTGGTAGTGACTCAGATGACAAAGTTATGTTTAAAAATGGTGTTTTCATACTGGATAAATTTACCTCATCAAATAATGCAACTATAGAAAAATCATCAATTTTTGGTGTGGATAAAAGAGCAATTAGCCATCAATTTTATAATAATTTGAAATTAGTCGATTGTTGTTTTATTACAGAAAGTGAAGTGCGTAATAACAAAGGTTCTAGTCTAGCTATAGAGAATGGGTCGTTTTCTGCAAAAACGCTTTATTCAGTTGGCGCAATGCATGCAAAAAATACTACATTGTCTGTTGATAGTTTTAAGCAAGATCATGCGGAATTTGTGGCTGATTCATGTAAAATACGAATAAAAAAAGAATTATCTAGTACTGCAAGCGTCACCCAGTTAAAAGATAATACCAGCTTGTTAGCATCCCAGGTGAAACTAGGTGAAAAAGATGATTTTACCTTGAGTCAATCTTGTGCTGTTAATGTTTCCCATAAAATCTCTACATCAGTAAATTCTAATTTAAAAATTAATAACTCAGCCTTGGTTACAAAGAAATTTATTTCTCTTGGTCGTGCTGAAATTTGTGAGGGTATTTTATCAGCAGATGAGCTCTTAATATATAATAGATTTGAGGCTAAAAATAAATCTTTATTACAGGCGAATAAGCTTATTGCAATCGCTAAAACCGGTAGGGCAAAATTATCCGACGCCTATGTTTTAAGTAGAGACTTTCATAGTTTTGGAAAGTTATCAGTAAATGACACTCATGTATTATCAGAAAATAATTTTGGTCTTTCTCCTGGTTCGGATACAAAGTTAAGCGGGAATACAGTCATTAAGGCTAAGAATATTGCTCTAAATGGAAAAGTAGCGGCTAAGAAAAAAGATTCTGCAGAAAAAAAGTCGAATATTCAATTTCATGCTACTGAATTGTTATACCAGGGAAATAGTGGGGTTATTTATGGTGATGAAGATTTATCACTAGATACTCAGAAATTTTTGAGTCATGGAGCTATTGATTTATTAGCATCATTAAATATCAAAGGCAAGGAATGTAGTAATTATGGAATGATATATGCTAATAATTTGCATTTCGGATTTGATGATTCTGTTTTGAATTTCGGATCTCTTTCAGCAAAAAATATGGTAGTTCATAGTAACTTTGTGAATTTTTTAGGTAAGGTATCTGCAAGGGAATCATTTTCTTCAGCAGGTTACTTGTCTTTTAATTTTGGAATGATTGCAGCCAATAATTATTCTAACAACTCATTAATTTCATTAAATGCAGGTTTGTTTTTACCGAATTTTTCTGCAGATCGAAAATATATATTTTCTAAATCCAATTTAATGAATGTAGCAAAAATTGGAGTTTCTTCGCTCCTTCCAGAGTACAAAAAAGCAATTAATCTTGCATTTATGGTACCAGGTATCATAAATGCAGCTAGTGATGTTTTAAACAGTAAAGAAAACTTTAATTTTGAAAAATACATGAATATGCGCCGTCATGAATGGATGCCCTTAGTATGCCGAGTCAAGGGATATGGCTTAACAGGTTTAGGTGCTTATAAAAGCATATCTTCAGTAGTACCAACAATGTTTACCCATTTTGATCCAAAGTTGGCTGGTAAATATAGTCAGTCTGATACAAATGCCAGTTATAAATTAAGTGATTTCACAGCGGGAATTTCAAATATAGACTGGAAGAGTGTTGGTGTCGATATAGCCTCGACATTTACTGGAAATTATTCAGATAATGCTTTAATACGTTTGAATGCGGGTCTAATCGCTGTTGGAAATGCTTCTAATACAAGTCTTTTTGATATAAATTTTGGCTTTGAAGGTGCAGGCTTGTCACATTGTGTTAATACATATTCTGCACAGAATTTTGGTATGATTCATGGGGTTGATCTGAATGTTTCTGCCAGGCACTTAACAAACTCAGGCTATATCGTCAGTAATGACAGATTAAGTTTAAATGCTGATAACTTAAATAACAGAGAAAAAGGATTAATTTTAGCGCGTGAAACAGATATTGTTTCTGAGAGAATATATAATCACGGTAAATTAAAAGGCTCTAACAAATTAAATTTAAAAGCTGATAATTTATATAACAGTGAAAGAGGAACAATTACAGCGCGTGAAACAGATATTGTTTCTGAGAGTATATTTAATCAAGGTAAGTTAAAAGGCTCAAACAAATTTACTTTAAAAGCTGATTCACTACTGAATGCTGAAGCAGGAGTTATATCTGGTAACAATTTTTATGTTGATGCACAACACCTGAATCAACAAGGAAAACTGTCCTTAAAAAATGGGCAGGCAAACATTGATGATTTTACTGACACAAAAACCGCAAGCACGAATTTTACGGACGCCTATGTGATGGGGGAGTCGTTCAAGCTAAATGGGACTCTCTTAGGTGAGAAAAATGTATTAGATTATTCTGATATGTGCATCAGTGAGAGCGCAAATCAATATTTACGGGATGCTACTTTTCAGGCTTCTTCGATTGTTGATAATGGTCATCTTAACTATCAAGGCCAAGTGTGTTTTATAGCGGATAAATATACTCATAATGGTGTGATTACACGAGGTAATGATAAAAATACTGATGACGAAGAGAATCAAAATATTTTCTATGTAAAAAGCAAAGAAGCAGTTCTCAACGGCAGTGGTGATCTGGATAATGCCTATTTTAATATTGATCACTTTAAAGATCGTAGCGCGTTTGTTACAGGGGCAGGAATCTATAGTAATTATCACATCAGTGATAGTTTTTCATTCGAAACATTGGATAGTTTTAAATTTGAACAAGCGGTGAATAGGGATTGTGATCTGACAGTAAAAGCTGCTGATATTAATATGGATAATATTAATTACGATAGAAAGCAAGACTTAACTCTAATTTCCACCAAAGGTGATGTCTCTTTATGCAGCAATATTACATCTAAAAATTTATTTGTTAAATCTGCCCGGGATATGTGGACAAATGGGAATATAAATGTAGACGAATTTGTAAATTTTTCTGCAGAAGGTATTTATACTAATCTTGGTGGAACGGTTAATGGTGATACCGTGGCTATCAAGGCAGCTGCCATAAAAAATATTTCATCAGGCTCCGCGATGGCTCAACAAGCATGGGCAAAACCGATGGGGAATACTGGACTAATAAATGGTCGAAAAAATACTTTCATAGAAGCGACTCAGGGTAATATCGAGAATTATGGTGGTGGGATTCGTGGTGGTGAATACTGCCAGTTGATTGCTAAGGGAGATGTACTAAATGCATGTAATGTTCGTACCTATCAAGGTGCATACGACACGATGCAGGATTTTGATGCGGGTCTAATTGCTGGAGGAAATGGAGCAAATACTGACGGTATTGGGCTTTATATTCAAGCAGGGGGAAAAATTATTTCCGATGCCTCAGATTTCATAAGTAATGGTATTAATTATCTGGAAGCTGATCAAGGTTTTGATTTCAGGTCAAGACAACATGCTTATGTTTCAAATCAATGGACTAAGAAAAAATGGTACGGAAAAAAAGAAACCCATATTTCT